>NZ_MLQM01000190.1:0-10369 GCF_001854525.1 Mycobacterium talmoniae | reverse complement strand
GCCCGGTGCCGCCACCGGCTCCGCCTCGGCCGGCAGCGGCACCGGGCTGATCGTCGAGCGGCGGCGTCGGTCGCGGATCAGCGCGTAGCGCCACACCTGGGCGGCTTGCCCGGGCAGTTCGGCCAGCACCCGACCCGCCCAGCCGATCCAGCCGGCCCGGAACCGCCACCGCCCGCCATTGTCGCGTCGGGCCGCGCGGGCCAGCACGGCGCACGGCAGCGTGCACGCCGCCGCCAGCAGCGCTTCCGGCGGGCTGATTGCGGTCAGCGTCGCCAGCCACACCGCGGTGGTGACCACCCACCACAGCAGCGTCTCAACGAGTGCGCGAGCGGCCGCAGACACCGCGGGCGGGGTCGGCATCGGGCCTCCAATCGTGAAGTCAGCCTTCGGCGGACTGTTGGGCGATTGCGTACGCCAGCTGCAAAAAGTCGGCGCCGGTCAGCGCGGTGAAGGTGCCGGCGGCTAACCGGGTGAGCCGCGGCGCGAAGATCAACCCGATCACAAACGCGGTCGCCACCCACATGTCCAGGCAGAACGGGCAGGTGGCCAGCTCACCGAGGCTGTGCCGCAGCTGGCTGTCGTGGCGCGTTTCTTCCTGCACCTCGGCGGGGCCGCCGGTTCCGGCGTACTGGGCGAACGGGGCCCGCAGCGGGCTGGTCACCGCGTCCTTGGTAAGCGTGCGGGACAGTTTGTGGGTGCCCAGGCTGACGATGAGCAGGTCCTGGACGCGCCACCCGTCCGGCAGCCGACGACCGGTGACCGCCGCGAGCACGGTGGTCAGCGCCACCAGTGCGCCGTAGGTCGCCAACACCACCAGGTAGCCGGCGAGCGGTCGGGGGTTGTCGCCGCGGTAGGCGTCGGCTTCCCGCCGGGCCCGCGCGGTGACATCCGTGGCTTCGCCCACAGTCCCTCCTCGATCGACGCCTGTGCCCGGCGAGTACCCGGCCGATGCGCCCGGCAATCACCCGGATCCGGTCGACGGCGTCGGTGCGGTGCTGCGCTACCCGCCCGGTCCCGGCGTTTAGGTAGCGGCGGCGCCGGGTAGCCCGTGGTGGCCCGATGGCTTCGGCACTGGAGGGATTTGCGATGGACACCGAGCCCGGCGAGGTGACCGGCACCCGCAACAAGGATTACAACCTGCTGCGCTACACCCGCGAATGCCTCGACAACGTGCTGCGGATGCAGGCCTACATTGCCGACGCGCAACGCGACGGGGACCCCGACGTGGTGGAACTGTTCCGAAAGGCCCAGGCGGACAGCCGCAAAGGGGCCGAAATGGGAAAACGGCTCCTTGCCACCCGGTTGTAGCGGCGGGTCGGAAGGTGGAACGCGATGAGCATCCGGCGGTACATCCTGTTGGTCGGCGCGGCGGCCCTGTTCGCGGGCCTCATCGGGTTGTTGGTGCCGGTGTCGGTCACCGGCAGCGACGAGGGCACGATCGGCTGCGGCAACGCCATGGTCTCCGATTTGTCCGACGCCCGGTCGGCCAACGACCAGAACTTGGCCAACGTCCCGGTGGTTAACCAGCTCGTGCCGCACACCGACTACGTCGCCGAATGCCAATCGTCGCTGGCTGGCCGACGCGCCTGGTCGATACCGTTGACGGTGGTCGGCGGCCTGACCGTCCTGGGTGCCGCGGTGGTGCGGCGGCGGCCCGCGGCGGTGTGAGGCTCAATACCAGTACCGGCGGCCGGCGACCGGTCGGCCGATCGACCCCAGGATCCAGAACACCGCGCCGACCACCAGCAAAATGATGCCGATCGTCCACAACACCGGAATGTTGAACACGAATCCCAGAATCAACAGGATGACTCCCAGACCTATCATGACGCCTCCATCTCCATCGGGTTATCCAAGATTGATCGCCGGCATCGAACTGGGTTCGGGCAGGCGGCAATCGGTGACTTTGGGGTTGACGCCGGCATAGTTCAACGGGCCCGCTACCACCGTCAGCGCCACGGACCCGGCCGTCGCGCAGTTGGTGTCGTTGCGTTGAAAGTAGCCGCGCTGCCAGGTCGCCAGGACGCCGATCAGCAACCACACCAGCACAATTGCGCCGAGATACCCGCCGAATCGCATCCCATTCTCCCTCAGCTGTAGCCCAGGATCGCGTCGCGGGCCCGGTCCATCATCGCGGCGAACGGGCCGGCGACCAGGTTGGCGACCCGCGACTCCACCCCGGCGTGCGGCCGGGTGGGCGCGATCGACTCGGCGAGTTTGACGGTGCGCGTCAGCCGCTCCAGCTCGTCGTCGCTGAGGTCTTGCCGCAGCTTGGAAAACTCTTCCTGCTCTTCATGTTCGGCGTGGTCGAGCACCGCGTCGCGCAGCTCGCTGAGCTGCTCGGTGAACTTCTTGGAGTCGATGTCGAGGTCCTCTAGCTCGGCCAAGACCGTTTTGGCTTCGTGCTCCTCTTCCAGTCGAGCCTCGACGATGTCGTGGCGGTCGCCGAGTTCGCGGCGCGCCCGCGGGTGCACGATTTCCTCTTCGGCGGTTTCGTGGACCGCCAGCAGCCGCCGCAATTGAACGAAGGCCTCGTCGCGCTCGGGTCCGGACGTCGACAGCGTCTCGTCGAACAGCCCCTTGATCCGTTGATGCTGGCCGATGAGGAAATCGACCACATCGTTGGGTGACTTCACCGACGTCGCTGCCATCACGTTCTCCTGGGCTCGGTGCCGCATTGGTAAGGGATGAGCTACCCGTTGCGGCCGGTCGCCAAACGTCGGCGACGTCAGGTCAGGCGACCACCCGGATGGCGTCCAGCTGCGGGTCGGTGAGGTCCGGCAACGCCATGCCGGCCCGCAGACCGGAGCGCAGGTACTCGATGACGGCGTCGTCGAGCAGCTCGCCGGGGACCACCGCCGGGATGCCGGGCGGGTAGGGGGTGATCTGCTCGGCCGCGATCCGGCCGGCCGCCTTCTCGGCGGCGACCATTTCGGTGGCGCCGAAAAACGCCTCCCGCGGCAGCATCACGGTCTGCAGCTGCGGCTCGCCCGGGGGCGGCAGCCGCAGGGGCGGCGGTCGCTCGAACGATTCGGCGGCGTCCCGCCACGCCGTGATCGCGTTGACCAGCCGGTCGGCGGTACCGCGGTCGTCGGCGAACGACAGGGTGGCCAGGATGCGGCGGTGATCGGCGAGTCCCACGTCGAGGCGGGCCTGGTCGCGCAGCCAGTCCCGGGCTTGGTAACCCGAGGTGCCGGTCGCCGACACGTCCAGCAAGACCTGCAGCCGATCCAGCTCGTGCGACGCCTCGGCCCCCAGTAACACCTCGTCGAGGACCTCGACGTCGGGCACCCGGTCCAGGCGCTCCCGCACCTCGGCGGCGAGATCCAATGCCGCACCGAGCAATTCGTGGCCGTGCTCGACCATCTGCCGTCGCCACCCGTCCAGCGCGGCGTACACCAGCACGTTGGGGCTGGTCGTCATCAACAGATCGGCGCACGCCGACAACCGGTCCCGGTCGATCAGATCGCCCTGCACGTGATACACCGAGCCCTGCTCAAACCCGGCGCCCATCTTGTGCACGCTGACCACGCAGATGTCGGCGCCGGCGTTCATCGCCCAGGTCGGCAGGTCCGGGTGAAACGGCAGATGGGCACCCCACGCCTCGTCGACGATCAACGGTTTGCCGCGGTCGTGGCAGATGTCGGCGATGGCGGACAGGTCGGCGCAGGTGCCGTAC
Source organism: Mycobacterium talmoniae (assembly GCF_001854525.1). Taxonomy (NCBI): domain Bacteria; kingdom Bacillati; phylum Actinomycetota; class Actinomycetes; order Mycobacteriales; family Mycobacteriaceae; genus Mycobacterium; species Mycobacterium talmoniae. The sequence goes on along the minus strand of NZ_MLQM01000190.1, from coordinate 6,690 downwards.
GGCGCGGGGCTGACAATCAACGCGCCGGCGGCGTCGGGGTTCTCCTCCCAGGCCGCGGCCACCCGCTCCGGTGACGGCGGATGGGAAAAGTGGCGGTCGGCGTCCCAGCGCGGGGTGATCCAGCGCGGCTGGATACCGGAAAAGATCAGCCCGCCGACAATCGACTTGTGGCTATCCCGCGGCACCAGCAGCCCGCCCGGGTCCCCGCCGGCGACCGCCATCATCGCCGCCCGCACCGACAACGAGCTGCCGCAGGTCGAAAAGAACGCCGTGGAGGCGCCCACCGCATCGGCCATCAGCTCTTCGGCGTCGGCGAGGTACCGGCCGCGGGAGCACCAGTCGTCCAACCCGCCGTTGGCCAGCACGTCGCAGCGGAACGGGTCGCGGCCCAGCACCTGCAGCACGCGCTCGTCCGCGCCGCGGCCCAGCCGATGACCCGGCGGACTGAATCCGTACCGGTCGTTGTCGTGATAGCTGGCTAACGCTTCCAGCAACGGCGCGCGGCGGTGATCCATCGCTCGGGGGCATACCCGCGGCGGGCGGCGATTAATCGACGGGGCCGGCCGCTTAGACCTTCGCGTTGATTCTGCGTCCACCAGGCATGCCACTCGAACTTCTGCCTGGTGGCCGCAGAGTCAACGCCGGGTCAGGTGTTGAACGTGATGGTGATCGCGATGATGTCGGCCAGCAGCAGCGCCCAGCCGCAGATCGGGACGATGACGCCGCGGCGTCGCGACGCGGTGAAGAACGACAGGAGGATGGTCGCGGCGGCCACGATCGGGGCGCCGTAGTACATCACGTTGAACATGAACCCGCTGGGCCCCAAGTTGGGGCATTCGGCGGCGCTGCAGGCGGCGGTGCTCATCACCGCGCCCAGCCCAACGATCATCACCAGGGCCGCGGCCGGCGCGGTCAGCAGTGCCAGCGCCCAGTTCACCCAGGTCCAGACCCGACGTTTGCGATCGTCCGGCGGTGCGGTGGTGGTGGTGTCAGCTGTCATAGGGCTGGCCTACCCGCGGACGCCGGACACGAAACCGCGGCAAGGCAAGCACCCAGCGGGCCGCCTGCGCGCGGCGTCTCGCGGATGAATCGGCACCCTCGGCGATGTCGGTCCCCCGTGCCACCATGGCTAGGTGGCCGGTAAACCTGCAGATCCGCTGGCCCGGTTCGGTGCGGCGACCCGGGACTGGTTTGCGGGCACCTTCGCCACCCCCACCCCGGCGCAGGCCCAGGCCTGGTCGGCCATCGCCGATGGGGACAACACGCTGGTCATCGCGCCGACCGGGTCCGGGAAAACGCTGGCGGCGTTCCTGTGGGCGATCGATGACCTGGCCCGACACCCCGCGACCGACCCGGGCACCCGGGTGCTGTATGTGTCGCCGCTCAAGGCGCTGGCCGTCGACGTGGAACGCAACCTGCGCACGCCGCTGACCGGCATCTCCCGGATCGCCGAACGACACGGGCTGCCCGCACCCCAGATCAGCGTCGGGGTGCGCTCCGGCGACACCCCGCCGGCCCGGCGCCGCCAGCTGATCAGCAGCCCACCCGACATCCTGATCACCACCCCCGAGTCGCTGTTTTTGATGCTGACGTCGGCGGCGCGCGACACCCTGGCCGGGGTGCGAACCGTCATCGTCGACGAGGTGCACGCGGTGGCCGGCACCAAACGCGGCACCCACCTGGCGGTGTCGCTGGAACGCCTGGACGCGCTGCTGCCCGCGCCGGCGCAGCGGATCGGGTTGTCGGCCACCGTCCGCCCGCCCGAGGAGGTGGCCCGGTTCTTGTCCGGGCAATCCCCGACCACCATCGTGGCTCCCCCGGCCAGCAAGACCTTCGAGCTCACCGTGCAGGTCCCGGTGCCGGATATGGCCAACCCGGACGGCAACACGGTCTGGCCCGAGGTCGAGACCCGCATCGTCGACCTGATCGAGGCGCACAACTCGTCGATCGTGTTCGCCAATTCGCGTCGACTGGCCGAGCGGCTCACCGCCCGGCTCAACGAGATTCACGCCGAACGCTGCGGAGTGGATTTGGCGGCGGCACCCAATCCGCAGGTGGCCGGCGGTGCGCCGGCCCAGCTGCTGGGCAGCGGCCAAAGCTACGGCGCGCCACCGGTGTTGGCCCGCGCCCACCACGGCTCGGTCAGCAAAGAGGCCCGCGCCGCCGTCGAAGACGACCTGAAGTCCGGGCGGCTGAAGGCGGTGGTGGCCACCTCCAGCCTGGAGCTGGGCATCGACATGGGCGCGGTCGACCTGGTGATCCAGATCGAGGCGCCGCCGTCGGTGGCCAGCGGCCTGCAGCGCATCGGGCGGGCCGGGCACCAGGTCGGCGAAATCTCCTCCGGGGTACTGATTCCCAAACACCGCACCGATCTGATCGGCTGCGCGGTGACCACCCAACGCATGCGCGCCGGGCAGATCGAGGCCCTGCAGGTGCCGGCCAACCCGCTGGACATCCTGGCCCAGCACACGGTGGCGGCCGCCGCGTTGGAGCCGCTGGACGCCGACGCCTGGTTCGACACGGTGCGGCGGGCCGCCCCGTTCGCGACGCTGCCGCGCAGCGCGTTCGAGGCGACCTTGGACCTGCTGTCCGGTAAGTATCCGTCCACCGAGTTCGCCGAGCTACGCCCCCGGCTGGTCTACGACCGCGACACCGGGACGTTGACCGCGCGTCCGGGCGCGCAGCGGCTGGCGGTCACCTCCGGCGGCGCGATCCCGGACCGCGGACTGTTCACCGTGTACCTGGCGTCGGAAAAACCGTCCCGGGTCGGGGAACTCGACGAAGAGATGGTCTACGAGTCGCGTCCCGGCGATGTCATCTCGCTGGGGGCGACCAGCTGGCGGATCACCGAGATCACCCACGACCGGGTGCTGGTGATCCCCGCCCCCGGCCAGCCGGCCCGGTTGCCGTTCTGGCGCGGCGACAACGTCGGGCGGCCCGCCGAGCTGGGCGCCGCGGTCGGCGCGTTCACCGGGGAGCTGGCCGGCTTGAGTCGCGCGGCGTTCGACAAACGGTGCGCCGAGCTGGGTTTCGACGACTATGCCGCCGAGAACCTGTGGCGGCTGCTCGACGATCAGCGCACCGCCACGACCACGGTGCCCACCGACACCACCCTGCTGGTGGAACGGTTCCGCGACGAGCTCGGCGATTGGCGGGTGATCCTGCACTCGCCGTACGGGCTGCGGGTGCACGGCCCGCTGGCCTTGGCGGTGAGCCGACGGCTGGCCGAACGCTACGGCGTGGACGAGAAGCCGACCGCCTCCGACGACGGGATCGTGGTGCGGCTGCCCGATACCGATGTCGACGCCGGGGCGGGGCCGCCCGGCGCCGATCTGTTCGTGTTCGACGCCGACGAGATCGAGCCGATCGTGACGGCCGAAGTCGGCGGGTCGGCGCTGTTCGCCGCCCGGTTTCGGGAATGCGCGGCGCGGGCGCTGCTGCTGCCGCGCCGACACCCCGGTCGCCGGTCACCGCTGTGGCAGCAACGCCAGCGCGCCGCCCAGCTGCTCGACGTCGCCCGCAACTACGCGGACTTTCCGATCGTGCTGGAGACCGTCCGGGAATGCCTGCAAGACGTCTACGACGTGCCCGCCCTGACCGCGCTGATGACGCAGATCGCGCAGCGTCGGGTCCGGGTCGCCGAGGTGGAGACCGCCACCCCGTCGCCGTTCGCGGCGTCGCTGCTGTTCGGCTACGTCGGGGCGTTCATGTACGAGGGGGACAGCCCACTGGCCGAGCGGCGCGCGGCGGCGCTGACGCTGGATGCCACCCTGCTGGCCGAGCTGCTGGGCCGGGTGGAGCTGCGCGAGCTGCTCGACCCCCAGGTCGTCGCAGCCGTTGCCGCTCAACTCCAGCACCTGTCCCCCGACCGGGCCGCCCGCGACGCCGAGGGGGTGGCCGACCTGCTCCGGCTGCTGGGTCCGCTGACCGCCGACGAGGTGGCCGCCCGCTCCGGCGGCGCCGACGTCGGCGGCTGGCTGGAGGGGCTGCGCGCCGCCAAACGCGCCGTCACGGTGTCCTTCGCCGGGCAGACCTGGTGGGCGGCGATCGAGGACATCGGCCGGTTGCGCGACGGGATCGGGATCGCGGTGCCGATCGGGGTGCCGGTCAGCTTCACCGACCCGGTCGCCGACCCGCTGGCCGAGCTGCTGGGCCGCTACGCCCGCACCCGCGGGCCGTTCACCACCGCCGCGGCCGCCGCCCGGTTCGGGTTGGGGCCGCGGGTGGCCGCCGATGTGCTGGGTCGGCTGGCGGCCGACGGGCGGCTGGTGCGCGGCGAATTCCTCGATGAGGTGGTCGGTGAGCAATGGTGCGACGCCGACGTGCTGCGGATTTTGCGGCGCCGGTCGCTGGCCGCGCTGCGGGCCCAGATCGAACCGGTGTCCACCGCCGCCTACGGCCGATTCCTGCCGGCCTGGCAGCAGTTCGGCGCCGACGCCGGGTCCGGGGTCGACGGCCTGGCCGGGGTCCTCGAGCAGCTGGCCGGGGTGCCGCTGCCCGCCTCGGCGGTCGAACCGCTGGTGCTGGCGCCGCGGGTGCGCGACTACTCCCCGGCGCTGCTCGACGAGCTGCTGGCCTCCGGGGAGGTGCTCTGGTCGGGTGCCGGTGCGATCTCCGGCACCGACGGCTGGATCGTCTTTCACACCGCCGATTCCGCGCCGTTGACGTTGACCCCCGGCAGCCCACTGGAATTCGGCGACATCCACCGCACCATCCTGGACGCCCTGGCCGGTGGCGGCGCGTTCTTCTTCCGTCAACTCGGGTCCGGGATCGCCGACAGCGAACTGAAAGCCGCGTTGTGGGAACTGATCTGGGCGGGCTGGGTCACCGGCGACACGTTCGCCCCGGTGCGCGCGATCCTCGGCGGCGCGGGGGCCCGTAAACGGTCCGCGCCCGCGCATCGGCAACGGCGCCCGCCGCGGCTGAGCCGGTACAGCGTCGCGCATGCGGCGTCCCGCGCCGCCGACCCGGCGGTGGCGGGCCGCTGGTCGGCGCTGCCGACGGCCGAACCGGATTCCACCGTGCGGGCGCATCACCAGGCCGAGTTGCTGCTGCATCGGCACGGGGTGCTGACCAAGGGCGCGGTGGCCGCCGAGGGGGCGCCGGGCGGTTTCGCCAGCCTCTACAAGGTGTTGACCGCGTTCGAGGAGGCCGGGCGCTGCCAGCGCGGCTATTTCATCGAATCGTTGGGCGGGGCGCAGTTCGCGGTCGCGTCGACGGTCGACCGGCTGCGCGGCTATCTCGACGGCGTCGACCCGCAGCGGCCCGAGTATCACGCGGTGGTGCTGGCCGCCGCCGACCCGGCCAACCCGTACGGGGCGGCGCTGGGATGGCCGGCCCGCGACGGCACCGCCCGGCCGGGCCGCAAGGCCGGGGCGCTGGTGGTGTTGGTCGACGGCGTCCTGGCCTGGTTTGTGGAGCGCGGCGGCCGGTCGCTGCTGAGCTTCACCGACGACCCCGAGGCGCATCGGGCCGCCGCCACCGGGCTGGCCGAGCTGGTGGCGGCCCGCCGCGTCGACGCGATCCTGATCGAGCGGGTGGACGGCGTCCCGGTGCTGCAGATCCGGGAGTCGCCGGTGCTGGCGGCGTTGGCCGCGGCGGGGTTTGCTCGCACCCCGCGCGGGCTGCGACTCCGGCACTGACGCGCCTCTCGCCGTCTCGCCGGCTCATCGCCTCTCGCCGAACGTGCGTCCAGGGCGGAAAATCGGCCGAAACTCCGCCATGGACGCACGTTCGGCGTGGGCGGGTCGGCTGGCGGGGCAAACGGCGCGTGCCGCAGACTGTGACCATGCCCGAAGGCGACACCGTCTGGCACACCGCTGCCGTGCTGCGCGACGCGCTGGTCGGCAAGGCGTTGACCCGCTGCGATATCCGGGTGCCGCGCTATGCCAGCGTCGACCTGGCCGGGCAGTCGGTCGATGAGGTGTGCAGCCGCGGCAAGCACCTGTTCATCCGGGTGGGGCAGGTCAGCATCCACTCGCATCTGAAGATGGACGGCAGCTGGCGGGTGAGCCGCGGGCCGCTCGATCACCGGGTGCGGATCTTGCTGGAAGCCGGGCAGGGCCGAGATGCCGTGCGGGTGCTCGGGATCGACTTGGGGGTGCTGGAGCTCCTCGACCGCCACCGCGACCAGGATGCGGTGGCCCACCTGGGGCCGGACCTGCTGGCCGAGGACTGGGATCCCCGGGTCGCCGCCGCCAACCTGATGGCCGATCCGCGGCGCGGGCTGGCCGAGACGCTGCTCGATCAGCGGGTCGTCGCCGGGATCGGCAACGTGTACTGCAACGAGCTGTGTTTCGTGATCGGCCGACGGCCGTCGGCGCCGGTCGGGTCGATCACCGATCCGCAGCGGCTGGCGGTCCGTGCTCGGGAAATGTTGTGGGCCAACCGCTCACGCTGGTCGCGGTGCACCACCGGCGACACCCGGCGCGGCCGCCAGCTGTGGGTGTACGGCCGCGGCGGGCAACCCTGCCGTCGCTGCGGCACCCCGATCGAGTCGGCTGAGGCCGCCGGCCGGGTCGCGTTCTGGTGCCCGTCGTGTCAGCGCTAGCCGCGAGCGTGCATGAATGTACGGGTTTTCCGGTGTTTACGCGTGCGTTTGTGCACGCTCGCCGGGCGACCCTGGCCGATCACGGCCAGCCGCCGCATCCCACCCCGGGAATACAGCCGCCCCCGCCGCCGGGGCCACCC
>NZ_MLQM01000189.1:0-10521 GCF_001854525.1 Mycobacterium talmoniae | reverse complement strand
GCCCCCGTGGTATCCGCCGCAAACCCCGTGGTATCCGCCGCAACCGCCGGGCTATCCGCCGCAGCCCCCCGCCTATGGTCCGCCCACGAGCTACGGCGCCCCACCGGGCTACCCTCAGCCGGGATACGGGCCGCCGCCGGGCCGACGGTTCGACGCCGGGGAGGCTTTCAACTGGGCGTGGAACAAATTCAGCAAGAACGCCGCGGCGCTGATCGTTCCGTTCCTGGCCTACGGGGCGCTGCTCGCGGTGCCCACCATGATCGCGGTGGGAGTCATGGCCGGAGGGTCGGACGGCAGCGGCCCGGGAGCCGCCGCGGTCGTGATCGCCATGCTCTGCTACCTGATCGTGATTGTGGTGGCGATGCTCACCCAGGCCGCCTACCTGTCCGGGTGTTTGGAGATCGCCGACGGTAAACCGGTGACCATCGGGTCATTCTTCAGTCTGCGCAACGTCGGCCAGGTTCTTGTCGCCCTTTTACTGGTCGGTGGGCTGGTCTTCGTGGGCAGCCTGCTGTGCGTTATCCCGGGTCTCATCGTCGCGTTCCTGGCGCAGTTCACCATCCCGTTCGTCATCGACCGATCGCTACCACCGATGGATGCGCTCAAGGCCAGCTACACGACGGTGAAAAACAACATCGGCGACACGTTCCTGTCCTACCTGGTGCAGATGGCGGTGATCTTCGTCGGTGAGATGCTCTGCGGCGTGGGCCTCATCGTCGCGATGCCGGTCGCGATATTGGTTCAGGTCTACACCTATCGGCGGCTATCCGGCGGCCGGGTCGCCCCGGCGCAACCCTGAGGTTGGCGGGCGCCCTTTGTGCGCACCCCGCGCGCCGAGTGTGCGCTGACGGCGGAGTTTTCGCGATTTTTCCGCCGTGAGCGTACATTCGGCGGCCCTCCCGTGGCTACGGGGATGCCGCGGGGCGAGCGCGCCAGGCGCGGGGCGAGATGCCGTGGGTGCGGCGAAACACGCGGGTGAAGTACCCCGGATCGGGCAGCCCGACCCGCCGGGCGATCTCCCCGATCGCCAGGTGGGTGTCGGCCAGTAGTCGGCGGGCCTCGGTCATTCTCCGCTCGGTGATCCATTCCTGCACCGTGCGTCCGGTGCGGCGGCGCACGACGGTCGTCAAATGCCCTGCGGTGACGCCGACCTCGCCCGCCACATCGCGCAGCGACAACGCCTGGGAGTAGCGGTCGTCGATCACCGCGAACACCTCGGCCAGCAGTGGTTCGCCGCTGGAACGCAGATCCCCCACCGCCTCGTCGGCCAGCCGGGCCAGGTCGATCAGCAGCAGGGTCAGGTGCGCCAGCACCGCCTCGCGGTAGCCCTGCTTGCGGGCCACCAGTTCGGCTTCCATTGACTCAATCGCGGTGTCCCAGGCCTGCCGCCGCGCCGCGGGCACCTCTAAGCGCAGCACGCCACCGGGTTGTCCGTGCAGGAACACGAACAGCAGCCGATGCGCCCGCCAGGTCGGCCATGGCGAATGCCCGTCTCCGCCAAGGGCGGCCGGGTCGAAGAACACCCCGACCCCGCTCTCCGTGCCGCGCACGTGCGCCGGGTCGATGACTTCCCCCGCCCCGATCACATAGACGAGGCCCGCCGCCGGCTCGTACCACAGCGCAGGGAAGTTGTGGATGTGCTCGCGGTCGGACAACTCCTCATGGCCGACGCGCACCAGCGCCACCGGCGGGGCGTCCGGATGGGACGGGTACCGATACGCCGGCACGCCGCCCTGGTGCCGTACCAGGCGGGCCAGCTCGGTCATGGCGCTAAAGATAATCCGAGTTTCGTCGAGGATCGGCCAATTTCGTAGCGGCATGCTGGTTTTAGATGAAGGCCACCACCGAAGCATCCCCGGATCGCGGGCAGGGGTCGCCCGCTTGGTGGACGGTGGGTAGGCGGGGCTGCCCGCCGTCCACCAACAGCGTCCTCCCGCGGGGCACCCGCAGATCGTCCCGGTTTGGCCGACGATCGTCCCAGCCGGCGGCCGGTTACCGATTCAAGATGAAGGCGATGTCCGAACAGTGTCTTTGTCATGATGGTGCTGACGTCATCGACCCCGCCGAACAGCGCTGCCTAGACAGCTTTCTGGACTCGGCGACCCGGCTCTATCTGGCGTTGGATCGACAGCTGCTAGTCGCCCACGACGTCACCTTCTTCGACGCCCGACTATTGCAGGTGCTGGATGCCGCACCCGATGGCCGGCTGCGGGTGGGCGACTTGGCGGCCGAGTTGATGTTGTCGCGCAGTCGGGTGAGCCAACAGGTCCGCCGCATGGCGGCCGCCGGACTGCTGCACCGCAGTACCAGCCCCGACGATCGGCGCGGCGTGGTAGTCACCATCACCGACACGGGCCGGCGGCGTGCCGAACGGGTGCTGGTGACCTTCGGCAACTTGGTGCGCACCCACTATCTGGGCCCGCTGTCTCGCGCCCAGGTCATCGCGCTGGGTCACAGCTGCGCTCGGGTCAGCTCCGGGCTGAAAGCCGGCCAACCGGCCGCGGTGCTGAGCGGGGTGCAGTGATCGCGCTTAGTTAATTCATAGCTTTCTCGGTCCGGGAGTACTGCTAGACGTAGCTGGTGGAAAGCACCATTCCATACCCGTGTGGGTCCTAGTGCCCAGATCCCCGCGTCGAAAACTCTCGCATTGCGCCAACGCCCCAACCGAGCGCCGGCACAAGAGCGGAGAGGTCTTTGTTCGACTCCACGAGCGGATTCGTCGTTACTACATCGACACTGGCACAGCCTATCTCCGGTGAGACACGTTCTCATGGCTCCGCACAGATAGTTTCGATTTGACGCAATCCCCGCCCCTCTCACGTTCGCTGAAGGGTTGCCGGAAGCCCGCCCATCAGCGACTTTACGGATGCGTTGCATTGCAGGAAATAAACCGACATAAGCAACTTTAATGATTTGCTCGAAACACTCGTGAAACTCAGCATGTTATCAGGTAACTTTCCCGTGTCGTGCGTCACAGCCACCAAAAGGAGATCCTTTGCACGCCACCCTGCATCCCTACCTCACCGCCGGTGTCGCCCTCGTCGGCGCCAGCATGATCGCCGTCACCCCGGTGGCCGCGCCTCTGGTGACCGAGGTCCAGCAACGAGCCGTCGAACTCACCGCCGCCCCGGTAATCAACGACCCCAGCACCGATTGGCTGGAAATCTTCACCAAGGCCCTCGGCAACGTGGGACAAATCGGCACCGCGTGGGCCGAGCACCCATTCCCGATCCTGCAACAAGTCATCGACAACCAGATCGGCTACGCCGAAACCATCGGCGGCGCACTGCAAGGTTCCGTCACCGGCCTGGCCGCGTACTTCACCGGCGATGCACCGACTGCCCTCGGGTCGACGCTGCAGACGGTCATCACGGACCTCATGGGAGGCGACGCCGTCTCGGCGGCGAACGCGATCAACGCATCCGTTATGGCCCTGGCGCAGGGTGCCGGGTTTCCGCTGCTCGACATGCTGAAGGTTCCGATCGACATCACCTCGAACATCAGCAGCGCGTTGCAAACATTCGCGTTTCAGGTGCAGGGGATCGGTATCGGCGCCCTCAGTGCCATGGGGGCCGGAACGTATTCGCTGGGACTCAGCGCGCAAGCGATCATCGACGCGGTGGGTCAGAGCGATCCGCTGGCAGCGTTCGGTGCACTGGCAGGTGCTCCTGCCGCGTTCACCGACGCGGTCCTCAACGGGATCACCAAGGAATTCCTGGGCCACACGTCCTATGCCTACCTGGGGCTTCTCTCGCCGACGATTGGGCAGTTCGCGCAGAGTGTTGGCACCGGGTTGTTCGTGACGCTGCCGCAGGCGATCGCGGCGGCCATCGCGCCCGAGGACGCGAGCGCGGCGAGCTTGGCCGCCGTCGACCTCGCCGGAGTCGACTTGCCGAGCCTGCTCGGCGGGTTCACGCAGGCGTTCGAGGGCGCGCTCGGCAACCTCGGCGACCTGTTCGATCCCGCCCAACTGTTCGCCGAACTCGGCACCGTGGTGCCCGGCGTCTTCGCGGAAATCCCCCAAATGCTGCTCGAAGCCGCCACCGCCGCGATTCCGTTCTAGGGTCGCCACGCGGCGAGGGGTCTCCTTCCCGGAGCGGCCAGTCTTCGGGAAGGAGATCCCTCGGCGCGGCTCAGTCCTGGGTGACGAAGTCGATTAGCTCCTCGACGCGACCGATCAGCGCGGGCTCCAGGTCATTCCAGTCACGGACCCGGCCCCGGATCCGCTGCCACGCCTTCGCGATGTCGGCCTGGTTGGCATGCTTCCAGCCCAGCGCCTCGCACACCCCGTGCTTCCACTCCACCCCGCGCGGCACCGTCGGCCACACTTGGCGCCCAATCCGTTCCGGCTTGACCGCCGCCCAGATGTCGATGAACGGGTGCCCGACCACCAGCGTGTGCGCCCCGCCGGGGCCGCGCCGCACCGCGTCGGCAATGCGGGATTCCTTGGACCCGGCGACCAGGTGGTCGACCAGCACCCCGAGCCGCCGGCCCGGCCCGGGCCGGAACTCCGCGACGATGCCGGCCAGATCGTCGACGCCGCCGAGGTATTCGACCACCACCCCCTCAACCCGCAGGTCCTCCCCCCACACCTGCTCGACGAGTTCGGCGTCGTGGCGGCCCTCCACGTAGATGCGGCTGGCCAGCGCGGTGCGGGCGCGGGCCTTGGGCACCGCCACCGAACCCGACGCGGTGCGGGTCGGGGCCTTGGGGGCGGCGCGCCGCGGCGCGGTCAGGATCACCGGCTTGCCGTCGATCAGATAGCCCGGACCGACCGGGAAGCCGCGGGTGCGGCCGTTGCGGTCTTCCAGATCCATCCGGCCGTACTCGACCCGCACCACCGCGCCGACATACCCGGATTGCGCGTCTTCGACCACCATGCCGATCTCCACCGGCATCTCGGTGGACCGCACCTTGCGCGCGTGGTGGGGATTGTTGGCTAAGACGTCGGAACCGTAGCGATCGGGCACCGGAGCGATCCTAGGGCGCAGGCCCGCGCCCAACGTGCATCCACGGCGGGGTTTCCGCGATTTATTCCCAATGGCCGCACGTTGGGCGTGGTTGTCGGTGGCCCACGGCACACTCCGGTCATGGGGGCACCGTTTCTTGGCAGCGAAGCACTCGCCACCGGCCGGCTGACCTGGCACGCGCTGCGCAGCAGATATGTGGCGATCCATCCCGACGTCTACCTGCCGCGGGGCACACCGATCACCGCGTTGACCCGCGCCCGGGCGGCCTGGCTGTGGTCGCGGCGACACGGCGTGGTGGCGGGCCAGTCGGCGGCCGCCCTGCACGGCGCCAGGTGGGTGGACGCCCGCGCACCGGCGGAGATCCTGTGCACGAATCGCCGGCCGCCGCCGGGTGTGCGGGCCTGGTCGGATCGGATCGGCGATGACGAGGTCGAACTGGTCGGCGGCATCGCGGTGACCACGCCGGCGCGCACCCCGCTGGATATCGCGTGTCGGTATCCGCTGGGTCAGGCGGTCGCGGCCATTGACGCGCTGGCCCGCGCGACGCATCTCAAGGTCGCCGACGTGGAGCTGCTCGCGCAGCGCTACTCGGGTCGCCGCGGCATCCGGCGCGCCCGGGTGGCCCTCGATCTGGTCGACGCGGGCGCCGCGTCACCCCGCGAAACCTGGCTGCGACTGCTGTTGATCCGCGCCGGGTTTCCCCGGCCACAAACCCAAATCCCGGTCTACGACGAGTACGGCCAGCTGGTGGCGGTGCTGGACATGGGTTGGGAGGACCTCAAGGTCGGTGTCGACTACGAAGGCGATCACCACCGCACCGACCCCAGGGAATTCAACAAGGACATTCGACGTCAGGAGGCGGTGGCCGAGCTCGGTTGGAGCGACATCCGAGTCACTTGCGAAGACACCGAAGGCGGCATCCTCCGACGGGTCGGCGCCGCCCGCGATCGCCGAACGTGCGCTGACGGCGGGAATTTCGCCGAATCTCCGCCATAGCCGCACGTTCGGCGCGGTTGTCAGCGGGTCAGCGGGTCAGCGCACGGAGTTGGCGTGCCGGCGGCGCACCGCCAGCACCAGCACCCCGGCCACCGTGATGGACACCAGGTTGATCACCAGCTGCGCCACCGACTTGCCGACTACATCCCAGTCGCCGATCGTGGCGGCCACCACCGCGAACCCGGCGGCGGGCACCGTGGTCACCGAGATGAACACTCCCACCAGCGCCGCGGACTTCGCCGAGGTCAGCGACAGCATGCCGGCCGCGCCGGCCAGCAGCGCCACCACCACCGACAGGGGGCCGACCTGGAAGATGAAGTCGACGTGGCTGGTGCGCGGGTCGCCCAGGTGCACCCATCCGGCCGCCTCGCCGGCCAGGGTGGCCAGGCCGGTCACCGTCATCGCGACCGGGAACCCGACCGCCAGGGCCAGCGAGGCGCGGCGGGCCAGATCCATCCGGCGGCGCACTAGCGCCACCGACAGCGCCGCCAGCGGCCCAAACTCCGGGCCGACCACCATCGCGCCCACCACGGTCACCGTCGACTCGGTGACCACCCCGATCGCCGCGATCAGGCAGGCCAAGCACAGAAAAGCCAGGAAGGTCAGGTTGAGGGTGGATTCCTCGCGGGTGCGCCCGATCAGCTCCTCCCACACCACCGCGTCGGCGGGATCGCCAGCCGCCTTCTTCTCGGCCCGATACGCGCTCTTGGACACCACGGTGTCGATCACTTCCAGCGTGATTGCGCCGCGTTTGTCCAGCCGCAACGCCTTGAGCCGTTCGACGACGTCGTTGGCAATTTCCCGCGCGATGTCGGCGGTGATGACGTCGCCGGCCGGGTCCACGGCGGCGTCGCGGTGCAGCACCACGTGCGCGATGCCGGGTTCGCGGTCGAACAGCTGCAGGACGTGGTCGCGCAATTCGGTCGGGGCAATTACCCGCAAATGCAACACGACGCGCACCCTAACGCGTTGTTTGGGCGCACAATCGACATATGGCCACCTGGGACGATGTCGCCCGTGTCGTGGGTGAGCTGCCGCTCACCGCAGAGCAATCCCCGCACGACTGGCGGGTAGGCAAGAAGCTGCTCGCCTGGGAACGACCACTGCGCAGATCCGACCGCGAAGCCTTGGGCGCCGACGCCCCCAACGGCGACATCCTGGGGATACGGGTGGCCGACGAGGGCGTCAAGTTCGCGCTGATCGGCGACGAGCCGGAGATCTTCTTCACCACCCCGCATTTCGACGGCTACCCGGCGGTACTGGTCCGGCTGGACGCCATCGAGGAGCTCGGACTGCGCGAACTGATCACCGAGGCCTGGCTGACGCAGGCCCCCAAGCAGTTGGTCAAGGAGTACCTCGCCGAGCAGGCGTGAGGAGGCTCAGGCCGACCCTGTGCCCGCGCGCCGAACGTGCGTCCATGGCGGAAATTCGGGCGAAATGTCGCCATGGACGCACGTTCGGCGTGACGGGAACCTTACCGTTTTCCCGTCCGCGAGGGAGCGGTGTCTAAGCTGTCGTCGCGCAGGCTATCCCAGTCCACATCGAGTGCGACCACGCACCGTTCAGGCTGCACCGACGCCACGCGTGCATCCACGCACACGCCATCCTCAGGCTCGAACGCGATCACCGACTCGCCGATCTGCGGCGCAGGTCCCGCATACGACGCGGGCGTCTGGCCCGCCCGGTTCCGGCGGTTGAGGTCAATCTGAATCCGCCGCATCAGATCACCTACCTCTCCATGCCGGGTATCCACGCCGCGCCTTTTCCCAGACTATCGCCACGGCGTTGCAGTCGGGCATTTCGCTAAGGTCGCCGCAACCGACTAAGTAGTGCGCAGGGGGCTGAGGGGGACCCGACTACTACGGCTTGAGCTCCTTTTTGAGGATCTTTCCGGTCGGGCCCATCGGCAGCGACTCGACGATCCGCACCTCGCGCGGGTACTTGTAGGCGGCCAGCCGCGCCTTGCAGTGCGCGATCACGTCTTCGGGGGCCAGCGTCGCACCGGCCGCCGCGACGACGAACGCCAGCACCTCCTGGCCCAGCTTGGCGTCCGGCTTGCCGATCACCGCCGCCCCCGCGATGCCGGGATGTTCGAACAGCACCTCCTCGATCTCGCGGGGATAGACGTTGTAGCCGCCGCGGATGACCAGGTCCTTTTTGCGGTCGACGATGAAGAAGTAGCCGTCCTCGTCGCGGTAGGCCAGATCGCCGGTGTGAAACCAGCCGTGCCGGAAGGCTTCCGCGGTCGCTTCGGGTTTCTTGTAGTAGCCCTTCATCAGGTTGTGGCCGCGGATGACGATCTCGCCGACATGCTCGGGGCCGGCGGGCAGCTCGACATCGTTTTCGTCGACGACGCGCACCTGCACGCCCCAGATCGGTTTGCCGATCGAAAGCACTTTGCGCTGTTCGGCGTTGATGTTGAACGTCGTAGTCGACGCCGTCTCCGACAACCCGTATCCCTCAAGAATCACCACGCCGGGAAATTTCTCTTCGAAGGCGCGGATGACGTCGCCGGGAATTGCCGCGCCGCCGGAGACCCCCACCCGCAGCGCCGACAGGTCGCGGCCGGTGGTGTCGGCCTCCAGCAGCGCGTAGTACATGGTCGGCACCCCGGAGAAGATGGTGCAGCGGTGCGTCGCCAGCGCCTCAAGCACGGCCTGCGGCTCGAACCGCGGCACCAGCACCAGGGTGCCGCCGAACCGCACCGTCAGGTTGAGCACGCTGGACAGCCCGAACACATGAAAGAGCGGCAGCACCGCCAGGCCGACATCGTCGTCCCGGAACTCGAACAGTTCCCCGGCGACGGTGCAGTTCATGAACAGCTGGAAATGCGTCAGCTCCGCGCCCTTGGGCTTGCCGGTGGTCCCCGAGGTGTAGATGATGACCGCGGTGTCCTCGGCGTCGGTCGGCGCGATCTCACCGGTGTCCTCGCCGGCGTAAAGCTCGTCAAAACTGTGGGTGCCGGCGGGCCGCTGGGTGTTGCCGGGCAGGTTGACCACGTAGGTGCGCAGCCCGTCCACCCGCTCGGCGCCAGCCACGGCTTCCTCGGCGAACGATTCGAACGTGATCAGCAGCCGCGCGTCGGAATCGCTGAGGTGGTAGGCGACTTCCGGGGCGCGCAGCAGCGGGTTGAGCGGCACCATCACCGCCCCGGCCTTGAGGATGCCGAAGTAGGCGAACAAGAAGTGCGGCAGGTTGGGCAACTGCACCGCGACCTTGTCGCCGCGGGCCACCCCGAGCTGGGCCAGGCTGGCGGCGACCCGACCGGAGATGTCGTCGACCTGCGCGTAGCTGAAGGTCGTGTTGGCGACGTGGCACAACGGTTTGTCCGGGTGCGCGTGACGTGACTCCCGAAGCATGACGGCAAGGTTGAAACTCATCGAGCCCTCCTGTGCGGTGACGGTCGTCAGCATCCCCGATCAAGGGCGGTTTCGTGCGCGTTCCGCGGAACGGCGGGCCTCGGCACGCGCGTGCTGGTCAACCGCCACGAGCGAGTTGGTTAGCCTCCGTCGCTGGGCAACACCCTTCCCTGAGAGCTGCCTATGAACCGGCTATGCGACCTTCAGGTCGCCAGCAACCCCAGTCCGCGCTTGGCGGACTGCTGATATTGCGGTGGTCGCAGAAGCTCAGCAAAGAGCACGGCGGCCGCCGGCGGCACAGCATGGGGCATGGGGCCATCCCGTCGGCCCAACACACCCGGCCTGTTCGCGGCTAATTGCCTGCGGTATCGCGCTCGCGCCACACTGGCGCAGAAGGCGCGCAGTGGGACACTCCTCAGCAGGCAAAAATTTAGTCCGACATTTTGGATTTTTTCGCTTACGTTAAACCGGCCACAGTTAACGTTACGGGGGAACACCAGTTTGCGAGACCGGTACCGGCGACCAGGCGAGGGAGCGATGCGGCAAACACTCCTCGCTTGAATGAACGCGCTGGGAGCCAGGCCCACCACGCCACGGCGGTTGCCGCCCCCGTACCCGCGCGGCGGCCGTCCCGCGCGCACCGCCAGGACTTGCGCTCGGCAATATTGCCGGCGCGTGCGGTCGCCGCTTACAGCATTCCCGATCGACCAATACATTTTTATTATCTGTCTCACAGCTTTAATTATTCATGCCGGCGCCGGCCGAGAATTTGAGGCGCGTTTACAACCCTACGCAGGGACCAGACGTTAGCGGCATGCCCGCCGCCCGCCGTCCGCCGTCGCGGCAGTCGACAGCAAAGCCGCCGGGCAGATCCCGAGACCGTCGATACAGCAAATGACCTAATTGCCGCCCGCGCGATGGCGCATGCGCTGGCCGGTTCGGCAGTCCACGAACACGCAGTTGAGCAACTGCTCACCCGGTTGTGAAGCGTGGACCGCGGCTGGCGCGAAGGATCGCGAACCACCAAGGCCACGGCCGCGCGAATTATCTTTCACGAGTACGACAAATCGGGTAAGTCCCCTGGGGTGGTGGGGTTTCGGGACCGGGGCTGATCTGGACGGATCCCTGTTGGGGTGTGTCGATACCGGGCTTGGGGTGGGCCATCGCGTAGTGGTCAATGAGTTACCTACCAAAGT
>NZ_MLQM01000188.1:0-10743 GCF_001854525.1 Mycobacterium talmoniae | reverse complement strand
GCCCTAAGCAGGGGGGTGGGGTTAGATTTCGTCAGGCGGGGTGGGTACGGTCGTCGTCGCTGGCTGGAGTACCCGGCCGAGATAAACAAACATCGATGCCAATCGATGACGATGAGGAGGAATCGTGGCCCTTCCCCAGTTGACCGACGAGCAGCGCGCGGCCGCGTTGGAGAAGGCTGCTGCCGCACGTCGAGCCCGAGCCGAACTCAAGGACCGGCTCAAGCGTGGTGGCACCAACCTCAAGCAGGTGCTCAAGGACGCCGAGACCGATGAGGTCTTGGGCAAGATGAAGGTTTCGGCGCTGCTCGAGGCGTTGCCGAAGGTGGGCAAGGTCAAGGCGCAGGAAATCATGACCGAGCTCGAGATCGCACCGACCCGCCGGTTGCGCGGCCTGGGTGACCGTCAGCGCAAGGCGCTGCTGGAAAAGTTCGACTTTTCCTAACCCGGCCAGCATGCAGGCCGACGATGGCCTGAGGCGGGGTGGAAAGCCGGACGACGAGCGCGACCCGCGTGCGCGGCCCCCGGCCGTCGCGCGCGTGGTCGTGCTGTCCGGTCCCTCCGCGGTCGGTAAATCCACGGTGGTCCGCTGTCTGCGTGACCGGATCCCCGACCTGTACTTCAGCGTGTCGGCGACCACCCGGGCGCCGCGGCCCGGCGAGGTCGACGGCGTCGACTACCACTTCGTGACCGCGGAGCAGTTTGCGCGGCTGATCGAAGAGCACGCGCTGCTGGAGTGGGCCGAGATCCACAACGGTCTGCACCGCTCCGGCACCCTGCGCGAACCGGTCCGGGAGGCCGCCGCCGCCGGTCATCCGGTGCTGATCGAGGTCGATTTGGCCGGGGCGCGGGCGGTTAAGCGGGCGCTGCCGGAGGCCATCACGGTGTTCCTGGCGCCGCCGAGCTGGGAGGTGCTGGAGGCCAGATTGGTGGGCCGCGGCACCGAAACGCCGGCGGTGCGGCAGCGCCGGCTGGCCACCGCACGCGCCGAACTGGCAGCTCAGGGCGACTTCGACCACGTCGTGGTGAACCGCCAATTGGAGACAGCCTGCGCGGAATTGGTATCCTTGCTGGTGGGAACCGCCCCGGACCCGGAGTGAGCCGCCCGCCCAGACTCAAAGTCCTTCAGACCCCAGTCCTTACCCGCCAGGAGATAGCTACGTGACTACGCCCCAGACCGACGCGCCGTTGGCGGCCGTCCCCGACGAGTTCGACGTGTCCGTCGGTGGCTACGACACCCCGCTGGGCATCACCAACCCGCCCATCGACGAGCTGCTGGAGCGCGCGTCGAGCAAGTACGCGCTGGTGATCTACGCCGCCAAGCGGGCCCGTCAGATCAACGACTACTACAACCAGCTCGGCGACGGCATCCTCGAGTACGTCGGCCCGCTGGTGGAGCCGGGCCTGCAGGAAAAGCCGCTGTCCATCGCGCTGCGGGAGATCCACGCCGACCTGCTCGAACACACTGAAGGCGAGTAAGGGGAGCAGGGGCGGTCCGCGATGAGCCTCCGGGGCGACGAGCAGTCGTGAACGAGCGCAAGCGGATCGTCGTCGGTGTCGCCGGCGGCATCGCCGCCTACAAGGCGGCCACCGTCGTGCGCCAACTCACCGAGGCCGGGCATCAGGTCCAGGTCATCCCGACCGAATCGGCGTTGCGGTTCATCGGCGCCGCCACCTTTGAGGCGCTGTCCGGGCAGCCGGTGCGCACCGGGGTGTTCGAGGACGTCCCGGCCGTGCCGCATGTGGCCATTGGGCAGCAGGCCGATCTGGTCGTGGTGGCACCGGCCACCGCCGACCTGCTGGCCCGGGCGGTCGCTGGCCGCGCCGACGACCTGCTGACCGCCACCCTGCTCACCGCGCGATGTCCGGTGCTGTTCGCCCCGGCGATGCACACCGAGATGTGGCTGCACCCGGCCACCCAGGACAACGTGGCCACCCTGCGGCGGCGCGGGGCGGTCGTCCTAGAGCCCGCGTCGGGCCGGCTGACCGGCAGCGACACCGGGGCCGGCCGGCTGCCCGAGGCCGAGGAAATCACCACCTTCGCCCACCTGCTGCTGGAGCGCCACGACGCGTTGCCCTACGACCTGGCCGGCCGCAAGGTGCTGGTCACCGCCGGGGGCACCCGCGAGCCGATCGACCCGGTCCGCTTCATCGGCAACCGCAGCTCGGGCAAACAGGGCTATGCGGTGGCCCGGGTGGCGGCCCAGCGCGGCGCCGAGGTGACGCTGATCGCCGGGCACACCGCCGGGCTGATCGACCCGGCCGGGGTGGACGTGGTGCACATCAGTTCGGCCCAGCAGCTGCGCGACGCGGTGTCCAAACATGCCCCCGAGGCGCACGTGCTGGTGATGGCGGCCGCGGTCGCGGACTTCCGGCCGGCCCAGATTGCGCCCGCCAAGATCAAAAAGGGCAGTGCGGCGCCGCCGACGATCGACCTGGTCCGCAACGACGACGTGCTGGCCGGCGCGGTGCGGGCCCGCACCGACGGGCAGCTGCCCAACATGGCCGCGATCGTCGGGTTCGCCGCCGAAACCGGCGACGCCAACGGTGACGTGCTGTTTCATGCCCGCGCCAAGCTGCGCCGCAAGGGCTGTGACCTGCTGGTCGTCAACGCCGTCGGGGAGGGCAAGGCGTTCGAGGTGGACCACAACGACGGCTGGCTGCTGGCGGCCGACGGTGCCGAGTCGGCCTTAGAGCACGGCTCCAAGACGCTGATGGCGAGTCGTATCGTGGACGCCATCGTCACATTTCTGCACGGGCACAGCGGGTAGCGGCCGGCGGTGCGGACCCGGTTACCGGGCCGGGCTGCCCGGGCGGGTCGGGCCCACAAACGATATGATTTGGTTAGCTAAGTTTTGATGGTGGAAGGATGACATCGTGAGCAATAAGGGTCGACTGTTTACCAGTGAGTCGGTGACCGAGGGCCATCCGGACAAGATCTGTGATGCGATCAGTGACTCGGTGCTCGATGCGCTGCTGGCGCAGGACCCCCGCTCACGTGTCGCGGTCGAGACGCTGGTCACCACCGGGCAGGTGCACCTGGCCGGGGAGGTGTCCACCACCGCCAAAGAGGCGTTCGCCGACATCACCAACATCGTCCGGGAGCGGATCCTGGAGATCGGCTACGACTCGTCGGAAAAGGGCTTCGACGGCGCGACGTGCGGGGTGAACATCGGGATCGGCGCCCAGTCGCCCGATATCGCCCAGGGTGTGGACACCGCCCACGAAGCCCGGGTGGAGGGCGCGGCCGACCCGCTGGACGCCCAGGGCGCCGGCGACCAGGGCCTGATGTTCGGCTACGCGATCTCCGACACCCCCGAACTGATGCCGCTACCGATCGCGCTGGCGCACCGGCTGGCCCGTCGGCTCACCGAGGTCCGCAAGAGCGGCGTGCTGGACTACCTGCGCCCGGACGGCAAGACCCAGGTCACCGTGCAGTACGACGGCAACACCCCGGTGCGGCTGGACACCGTGGTGCTGTCCACCCAGCACGCCGACGGGATCGACCTGGACGCCACCCTGACCCCGGACATCCGCGAGAAGGTGGTCAACACCGTGCTCAACGACCTCGGGCACGACACCATGGACACCTCCGATTACCGGCTGCTGGTCAACCCGACCGGCAAGTTCGTGCTGGGCGGCCCGATGGGGGACGCCGGGCTGACCGGCCGCAAGATCATCGTCGACACCTACGGCGGCTGGGCGCGGCACGGCGGCGGCGCCTTCTCCGGCAAGGATCCGTCCAAGGTGGACCGCTCGGCGGCCTATGCGATGCGCTGGGTGGCCAAGAACGTGGTCGCCGCCGGCCTGGCCGAGCGGATCGAGGTGCAGGTCGCCTACGCGATCGGCAAGGCCGCGCCGGTCGGGTTGTTCGTCGAGACGTTCGGCACCGAGACCGTGGACCCGGTCAAGATCGAGAAGGCCATCGGCGAGGTGTTCGACCTGCGGCCCGGCGCGATCGTCCGCGACCTGGACCTGCTGCGCCCGATCTACGCGCAGACCGCCGCCTACGGCCACTTCGGCCGCACCGACGTCGAGTTGCCGTGGGAGCAGCTGAACAAGGCCGACGACCTCAAGCGCGCCGTCTAAGAGCCGGGCACCCCGCGGCGCTGCTGAAATCGACGTCCATATGGCGCGGAAACCCCGTTTTTTCGGGCTGAGTGTCAATCTGGACGTCGATTTCAGCAGTAGCGCTGCCGCGCGGGCGTTAGAGCAGCCCGAAGCCGACCACCCCCGGGTCGTCGGCGAGGGCGAACCGGTGGATGCTGACCCCGCCGAATTCGTTGCCGCCCACCGTCGTTACGGTGCCGGCGTCGTCGGCGACCACGATGTTGGTGTGCTGGTGAAACGGGCTGGCGTCGCTGTACATCACCACGTCAGCGACCTGCGGTAGGTAGCCCGAATCGGCCGGCCGGAACCGCCCGGTCGACTGGTAGTAGTCCTGCAGGGTGCCCACGCCCGGGATGCGCCACGAGTCCGAGTTGGGGTTGGCCAGCGGATGCCCGGACGCCTGCATGACCCAGCTGACGAAGTCCGCACACCAGGGTTCGTCGTTGCCTTGGGAGTAGAACGTCTTCGGCTGGTCCGCGTGGAACTGGTCGCGCAGCTGGTCGACGACCGCCACCTGGGCCGGGTTCAGCCCGGTGGTGTCGACGGTCGGGAACGACGTCAGTCGGGTGCCCTCGATCGCCTTCGGGTGATGCCACCGCGGGCCCCAGCACAGCAACGCCGTCGCCCCGGCCACCACGATCACCATCGCCGGCAGCCACAGCCGGCGACGCGACACTGTCGTGCTCATCGGCGCAACGCTAGCCGACGGTGATCCAATTGGCGCGCAACAGGCGCCATAGCCTGGGTTAGGTTCACTGCTATGACCATCGCGCAGCAGACCGGGACACTGGCCGACGTGCGCGATGCCCGTCGCGCGTTGATGGCGGCGGTGCAGCCGTGGTGGGTGCAAGCGATGCAGCTGGCGGGCCCCGCGTTCATGGCGGCAAGTACGCTATCGACCCCGCTGCTCGTTGCCGCCTTCGGTGGCACGTCCGTTGTGGTCATCTTCGGCGCTGGGATCGTCATGCTGGCCGTGATTATTGCGGCGGGGGTGCGGCTACGCGCCACACGTCGGCTGCGTCCGTTTAAGCTGCACCTTTGGTCGCGCCGGGCGGGCGCCGCCGTGGGGGCGTTATTCGTGGCCTGGTTGATCGTGACACTGATCCTGATGGCCCTCGTTTTCCGTTGGGAGCTGCCGGCCTGGTGTTTCTCGGTGCTGGTGCTCGTCCTGATTGTGGTGCTCATGGTGTCTTGCTACGCCCTGGCGTGGCGCGTCGACCCGTACGGTATCGACAGTCGGTTGCTGCGCGAAGTGCCCGATCACCCCACGTTCTGGGATCGGGTGCTCGGGTCGCGGCAGCCGCTGGCGGTGTGTGCGGTCCTGGCGTCGGTCGGCCAGATGGACGCGGGCTTACTCGCTCGGGTGTTGCGGCTGACCGACCCGGAACTGGGCCAGCACACCACTGAACTTGTTCGTGCTCAATACCTTTACGCCTACCCGGAGGGCGCGCGGTGGTGGTTCGGGCTCACCCCGCTCGGACGCACGGTCTATCGCCGTCATCTGCGGGCGCTGCTGCAAGCGGGCGGCGGGACCGCCTGATGTGGCCACCGTCGGCGAGATCGCGCTGATCAGCTTCTTGGTGATCGCCGTGGGCGTCATCGGGGTGGCGTTCATTCGCGGGGTGCGGGCCAACGGATTCCCGGACCGACCGGCCGACGGCACCGAGGCCTACCGCGAGGCATTGGGTGGCCCACGCTGGCGGCTGTCGCCGCCCGACCAGGACGACGAGCAGACGTAAATTCGCACAAAACCACGCCCGGGTGTGCGATTTTGCGTCTGCTCGCGCCGCTAGGCGCTGAACCGGTAGTCGTCGAGGTCGAAGCGGCGGCTGTGCCAGACGGCTTCCACCGTCGTGGTGGGCCGCAGCGGCACGTCGCCGTTCTTGTCGAAGTAGTAGCTGTTGGCCAGCCGGCAGCTGTCCTGCCAGAACACCTGCCGGTGCCGTTTGCGCATCATGTCGGCGAAATACCGGGCGTTGGCCTCCTCGGTGACCTCCACCCGGGTCGCCTGCCGGCGTCGGGCCCGCTCCAGGCACCGCACGATGTGATGGGTCTGCGCCTCGATCAGCGCGAAATACGACGAGCCCACGTAACCGTACGGCCCGAAAACACTGAACAGATTCGGGAATCCGGGAATGCTGACCCCCTCGTAGGCCTGCAGCCGGTGCTCGTCCCAAAACCGGCTCAACGAGCGCCCGCCGGCGCCGGTGACCGCGAAGGTGGGCACGCTGTCGGTGTCCATCACCTTGAACCCGGTGGCCAGCACCAGCACGTCGACGTCGTGCTGCTCGCCGTCGGTGGTGGCCACCCCGGCGGGGGTGACCTTGTCGATCGGCTCGGTCACCAGCCGCACGTTGTCCCGGTTGAAGGTGGCCAGGTAGCCGTTGTGGAAGCCGGGCCGTTTGCAGCCGACCGCGTAGCGCGGCGTGAGTTGGTCGCGCACCACCGGGTCGCGGACCTGCTGGCGCAGGTAGGCGCGTCCCGCCGACTCCATCCGTTTCGCCAAGGGAAAAACGGTGAAGTACTGCGCGGCGATCGGGAAGGTCAGCTCGACATAGGCCTGGCTGAGCAGCCGCTGGATGGTCTTGCCGCCGGGAATGCGCATCGCCCACCGCGCCGGCTTGGGCAGCGGCACATCGAGTTTGGGGAAACACCAAATCGGGGTGCGCTGAAACACGGTGAGGTGCTCGACGATTGGCGCGATCTCCGGGATGATCTGCACCGCCGATGCGCCGGTGCCGATGATGGCGACGCGTTTGCCGGCCAGATCCTGGGTGTGGTCCCAGCGCGCGGTGTGCATGGTGAGGCCGTCGAAGCCCTCGACGCCGTCGATATCGGGCAGCTTCGGCACCGTCAGCACCCCGCTGGCGTTGATCAGGAACCGGGCCGTCACCGTCTCGCCGGTATCGAGCTGCACCCGCCACCAACAGCGCGCGTCGTCGAACTCGGCGCCGAGCACCTTGGTGTTGAACCGGATCCGGGACCGGATGCGGTATTTGTCGACGCAGTGCTCGGCGTAGGCCTTCAGCTCCTTGCCCGGTGCGTAGGTGCGCGTCCAATCCGGACTCTGCTCGAACGAGAACTGGTAGGAAAACGACGGAATATCCACGGCGATACCGGGATAGGTGTTCCAATGCCAGGTGCCGCCGACGCCGTCGCCGGCCTCGATCAGCCGGTAGTCGGGCAACCCGGCCCGGTCGAGTTTGATCGCGGCGCCGATCCCGGAGAACCCGGCGCCGACGATCAGCGCGTGGTGATCGGGTGGTGCCACCCGGTCCGCCTCTGCAGCGCGGCTCATCCCCCCACTGTAGGAGCTGCCCGCACCGGGCGGGGCGCCGTTACGGGATCGGGTCGGTGTTCAGCCGCCACGGCGGGAACTGCCGGTTGTCTCCGGCGTGGAACAGGCACAGCTGGTGACCGTCGGGGTCGCGCAGCTTGGCTTCGCGCCACAGCCACGGCTGGTCGGTCGGGGGCTGGGCGAACTCCACGTCGGCCGCCCGCAGCCGGTCGTATTCGCCGTCCAGGTCGTCGCTTTCGAAGTAGATCGTCACCTGCTCGGTGGGCGAGACGGCGTCCACCAGGAACGCCGAGAAGGTACTTGCGCCGACCGGACACTCGAACCGCAGGTAGTCGTCGGTCCGGACGATCAGCCGCAGCCCCAGCAACCGGTAAAACCGCTCGGACCGCGCCAGATCGGTGACGCCCACGCCGACCTGGTTCAACCGCATGACATCACCACAGCGCGGCCCGCAGCGCGGCCAGCCCGCGGTCGGCGGCCTCGGTGGCGGCCGGCACCACCCCGGCGTAGCCGAGGAAGCCGTGCACCAGCGTCTCGGCGTTGTCCACCTGCACCGGCACCCCGGCGCCGGCGAGCAGCTCGCCGTAGCGCAGGCCGTCGTCGCGCAGCGGGTCATAACCGGCCACCGCGATGTAGGCCGGTGGCAGGTCGGCGAAGTTTTCGGCGCGTCCCGGGGCCATCCGCGGCGGCGGGTTGCGCAGATCGACGTCCCCGGCATACCAGCGGGTGAACGCGGCCACCGCTTTCAGGTCGAGGATGGGGGCGTTGGCGTTCTCGCTGAACGACGGCAGCGACGCGTCGTACACGGTGGCCGGGTACCACAGCAGCTGAAACACCGGCCGCGGCCCCCCGTCGTCGCGGCACTGCTGGGCGACGACGGCCGACAAGGTGCCGCCGGCCGAGTCGCCGGCCACCGCCAGTCGCGCCGGGTCGGCGCCCAACTCGTCGGCGTGCGCAAACACCCACTGCAGCGCGGCCCAGCTGTCCTGCACCGCGGCCGGGTACGGATGCTCGGGCGCCAGCCGGTACGCCACCGACACCACCACCGCGTCGGCGCCCACGGCGTGCTGGCGGGCGGTGCCGTCGTGGGTGTCCAGATCGCCGGCGACGAACCCGCCGCCGTGGAAGAACACCACCACCGGCGCGGGGTCGGTCGGCTCGGGTGGCCAGTAGATGCGCACCGGGAGGTCGCCGGCGGGCCCGGGGATGGTGCGGTCCTGCACCCGCAGCTCCGGGTGGATCGGGCGTCGGGGCAGCTCCGCCAGCTGTCGGCGCGCCACCTCGACACCTTGCTCGGTCGAGAACTGAAACGGCACCGCGTCCAGTACCTTCTGCAGAATGGCGTCGACGGGTGGCTTGTCACCGGAAACGGACATGCAGACACCGTACGCACCGCGGTCGGTGACGGGTGCATGGATGGTCGCCGGTTGGGCGGGCGCCGGCTACGGGATCTTTTTGACCGTGACCGCCGTGCGCTCGCTGCCCGGTGCCGACTTGACCGGGCAGTGGAGTTTGCAGCCGCTGTGCAAAGCGTCGATGGCGATGCTGTTGGCCGTCGCGGCGGCGGCGCATCCGTTGGTGCGCGAGCGGCGCTGGCTGATGCCGGCGTTGGGGTTTTCCGCGGTGGGGGATTGGCTGTTGGCGATCCCGTGGTGGCCGATGTCGTTCGTGGGCGGGTTGGGTGCCTTCCTGCTCGCGCACCTGTGCTATCTGGGCGCGCTGGTTCCGCTGGCCGCGCCGACGCGCCGCCGGTGGATCGCGGTCGCGGTGACCGTTGCCGCGTGTGTGGCGCTGCTGGTGTGGTTTTGGCCGGGCCTGGCCCGCGAGGGGCTGGTGCTGCCGGTGATCGCCTACATCGGGGTGCTCGGGGCGATGGTGTGCGCGGCGCTGCTGGCCCGGCTGCCGACGGTGTGGACCGCGGTTGGGGCGGTGTGTTTCGCGGTGTCCGACGCGATGATCGGCATCGGCCGGTTCGTGCTGGGCAATGAGGCGCTGGCGGCGCCGATCTGGTGGGCCTACGCGGCGGCCCAGATCCTGATCACCGCCGGGTTTTTTTTCGGCCGGCCGGGCGCGAGCGTGCGCGAACCCGGGGATTAGTGCGGCGTGTCGACCGGGGACACGCACGCTCGCGGCCGGAAACACGCCGCCGAGCATGAGCCGATCGCGCGGGTGCTGCCGATGCTGTCGGTGCCGCACCTGGACCGCGAATTCGACTACCTGGTGACCGCCGACCAGTCCGACGACGCCCAACCCGGGGTGCGGGTGCGGGTCCGCTTCCACGGCCGGCTGGTCGACGCGTTCATCCTGGAGCGCCGCACCGACACCGACCACGTCGGCCAGCTGGGCTGGCTGGACCGGGTGGTCTCCGCCGAGCCGGTGCTGACCGCCGAGATCCGCCGCCTGGTCGACGCGGTCGCGGCCCGCTACGCCGGCACCCGCCCCGATGTGCTGCGGCTGGCGGTGCCGCCCCGGCACGCCCGGGTGGAGCGCGAAACCCCGCCGGCGCCGGACCCACCCGGCCCGGCGCCGGTCGACCCGGCCGGCTGGCAGGCCTACACCCGCGGCGCCCAGTTCCTGGCGGCCCTGGGTGAGTCGCGGGCCGCCCGGGCGGTGTGGCAGGCGCTGCCCGGCGAAGCGTGGACCGACCGGCTGGTCGACGCCGCCGCGGCCACCATCCGGGCCGGCCGCGCGGTGCTGGCGATCGTGCCCGACCAGCGCGACGTCGACGCGCTGGCCCGGGCCGCCACCGCCCGCATCGACGAGGCCGCGGTGGTGGCGCTGTCGGCGGGCCTGGGCCCGGCCGCGCGGTATCGGCGCTGGCTGGCGGTGCTGCGCGGGCACGCGCGGCTGGTGATCGGCACCCGCAGCGCGGTGTTCGCCCCGGTCGCCGACCTGGGCCTGGTGATGGTGTGGGACGACGGCGACGACACCCTCGCCGAGCCGCGGGCCCCCTACCCGCACGCCCGGGAGGTGGCGATGCTGCGGGCCCACCAGGTGCGCTGCGCGGCCCTGATCGGCGGCTACGCCCGCACCGCCGAGGCGCACGCGTTGGTCCGCAGCGGATGGGCCCACGACGTGGTGGCGCCGCGGGCGCTGATCCGGACCCGCACCCCGCGGGTGGTGGCCCTCGACGACAGCGGCTACGCCGACGAACGCGACCCGGCGGCGCGTACCGCGCGGCTGCCGTCGGTGGCGCTGCGCGCCGCCCGTGCCGCGCTGCAGGCCGACACGCCGGTGCTGGTGCAGGTGCCGCGGCGCGGCTATGTGCCGTCGCTGGCCTGCGGGCGCTGCCGCGCCATCGCCCGCTGCCGGCACTGCACCGGCCCGCTGTCCCTGCC
>NZ_MLQM01000187.1:0-10825 GCF_001854525.1 Mycobacterium talmoniae | reverse complement strand
CCTGTTCAAAGCCATCGGGGTCGGAGCCCTCGCCCCAGCCACCGGGTAACCGGATCGGCCCCCAACTCACACCACCGGACGTCACCGCCACGCAACCCGCCCCGCCATCCAATTCCGCAACAGCCCGTCGCGGCCGAAATCACGGCCTGAGTACAGTCTCGATGCCCTCAGCGCAGTCTCGATGCCCTGAGTACAGTCTCGACGCCTTCACCGCAGACTCGGCGCCACCAGCGCAGGCTCGGGGCTCCAGGAGCCCCACAGTCAGTCGGCGTAATCTCGCTGGGATGCGAACCGATAGAGACAGCTGGGACATCACCACAAGCGTCGGCTCGACGGCGTTGTTCGTCGCGACCGCCCGGGCGTTGGAGGCGCAAAAGCCCGATCCGCTCGCCGTCGACCCCTATGCTGAGATGTTTTGCCGGGCCGTCGGCGGCGACTGGGCCGACGTGCTCGACGGCAACTGCCCCGAGCATCAGCTGAAGACCCCAGACTTCGGGGAGAACTTCGTCAACTTCCAGGGCGCCCGCACCCGCTACTTCGACACCTACTTTCGCCGCGCCGCCGACGCCGGCGTCCGCCAGGTGGTGATCTTGGCGGCCGGCCTGGACTCCCGCGCCTACCGGCTGACCTGGCCGGACGGCACCACCATCTTCGAGCTGGACCAGCCGCAGGTCCTCGAGTTCAAGCGCGAGGTGCTGGCCCGCCACGGCGCCCAGCCCAACGCCGAGCGGCGCGAGATCGCCATCGACCTGCGCGAGGATTGGCCGCAGGCCCTGCGCGACAGCGGGTTCGACCCGACGCAACCGTCGGCCTGGATCGCCGAAGGGCTGCTGATCTACCTGCCGGCCACCGCACAGGAGCAGTTGTTCACCGGCATCGACGCGCTGGCCAGCCCCGGCAGCCACGTCGCCGTCGAGGACGGCGCCCCGATGAATCAGGAGGACTTCGCCGCCGCCGTCGAGGAGGAACGCAACGCCGAGGACAGCCAGCGCGTCTTCTTCCAACTGGTCTACAACGAGCAGCACGCCCCGGCCGACCACTGGTTCAACGCGCACGGCTGGACCGCGGTCGGCACCCCGTTGGCCGATTATTTGCGCAGCGTGGACCGGCCGATCCCCGCGCCGGAGACCGAAGCCGGGCCGATGATCGCCCGCAACACCTTGGTCAGCGCCGTCAAGGAGTAGCCCGCAGCCGTCGGGGAACGAATCAACCCCCACGCGCCGTCGGTCGCTAGTGACCGACGGCGCGTTGCCGTTTGGGGAACTTTTGGGTTGCCGGCGACGACTACAGCCCCGGTAGAAGCAATTGTCATCCCCGGCGGGCCGAGGTACTGTGTCGGCCGAGCTTGTCGGAAATGATTTTCATTAAGGGTGGCCCTGGACCGAGGGCGCCCACGGGAGGTTGTCGTGTTCTCTGGCGGTGTGATGACCGGCAGGGCGGCGGACCGCTGCCAACTTCACTCACCTGCGGAAAGGGCGACCCAGTGCCGTCCGCAACTGCGGTCCGGGTCGGGCCCCGCAAACGTCTCGACAGTTAGCTTATGCAATGCTAACTTCAGCGCAGTTAAGAACTTAGGTAACACCATCTGGAGGGGGCGACCCAAGCATGGACAACGGTGACGTCGGCATGCTTGTGACCCGTACCAGCGCCCGCCGGGTGGACAGCGACATCGTCAGCCGATTCGCCACCTGCTGTCGGGCGCTCGGCATCGTGGTGCACGACCGGCAGCGGCCCGCCGACCTGGCCGCGGCCCGCACCGGGTTCAGCGCCCTGACCCGCGTCGCCCACGACCAGTGCGACGCCTGGGTGGGGTTGGCCGCCGCCGGGGACGTCTCGCCGCGGGTGCTGGAAGCGGCGTCGCGCACGGCGGCCACCGCCGGCACGTTGCAGCGGCAACTGGATCTGCGCCGCGGCGCGTTGGGATTCCAGTACGACACCGGCCTGTACCTGCAGTTCCGGGCCACCGACCCCGACGACTTCCATCTCGCGCACGCCGCCGCGTTGGCCACCGCCGGCCAGTTCGCCGACGCGCACCAGATCGTCGCCGAGATCGCCGAGCGCCGGCCGAGTTTCCACGACGCCCGGTGGGTCGCCACCGCGATCCACTACCGCGCCGAGCGCTGGTCGGACGTCGTCAAACTGCTGACCCCGATCGTCAACGACCCCACCCTCGACGCGCTGTTCGCCCACGCCGCCAAGATCACCCTGGGCATCGCGCTGGCCCGGCTGGGCATGTTTGCTCCGGCGTTGTCGTACCTGGAGGAGCCCGAGGGCCCGATCGCGATCGCGGCGGTCGACGGCGGGCTGGCCAAGGGGCTGGTGCTGCGGGCCCACGAAGATGAGGAAACCGCGGCCGAGGTGCTCCAAGACCTGTACGCGGCCAACCCGGAAAACGAGCAGATCCAGCAGGCGCTGTTGGACCACAGCTTCGGGATCCACACCACCACCGCCGACCGCATCGACGCCCGCAGCGACCCGTGGGACCCCGACACCGAACCCAGCGAAGCCGACTTCATCGACCCGGGCGCCCACGAGCGCAAAGCCGCGTTGCTGGTCGAAGCCGAACGCGAACTGGGTGAGTTCATCGGCCTCGACGAGGTCAAAAACCAGGTGCAGCGGCTGAAAAGCTCGGTGGCGATGTCCATTCGGCGTCAGCAGCACGGCCTGACCGTGGCGCAGCGCACTCACCACCTGATCTTCGCGGGTCCGCCCGGAACCGGTAAGACCACGATCGCCCGCGTGGTCGCCAAGATCTACTGCGGTCTGGGTCTGCTGAAGAAGGAGAACGTCAAAGAGGTGCACCGCGCCGACCTGATCGGCCAGCACATCGGCGAAACCGAGGCCAAGACCAATGCGATCATCGACAGCGCCCTGGACGGCGTGCTGTTCCTCGACGAGGCCTACGCCCTGGTGGCCACCGGCGCCAAAAACGACTTCGGTCTGGTGGCGATCGACACCCTGCTGGCCCGGATGGAAAACGACCGCGACCGCCTGGTGGTCATCATCGCCGGCTACCGCGCCGACCTGGACCGGTTCCTGGACACCAACGAGGGTCTGCGGTCCCGGTTCACCCGCAGCATCGACTTCCCGTCCTACACCCCGGCCGAGCTGGTCGAGATCGCCAACGTGATGGCCGAGCACCGCGACAGCGTCTTCGAACCGGCCGCGCTCAACGACTTGGAGACGCTGTTCACCAAGCTGGCCGAGGAATCCAGCCCCGACGCCAACGGGATCAACCGGCGCAGCCTGGACATCGCCGGCAACGGCCGGTTCGTCCGCAACGTGGTCGAACGTTCCGAGGAGGAACGGGAATTCCGGCTCGACCACTCCGAGCAGGCCGGCACCGAGACGTTTACCGATGAGGATCTGATGACGATTTCCGCTGAGGATGTAAGCCATTCGGTGGCACCGCTGCTGCGCGGCCTCGGCCTGTCGGTGCCGGCATGACGGCCCCGCAGCCCGAGGACGAACGGCGGTCGTTCACCTCCCGCACCCCGGTCAACAACAACCCCGACCAGGTCGCCTACCGCCGCGGCTTCGTCACCCGCCACCAGGTGACCGGCTGGCGGTTCGTGATGCGCCGGATCGCCTCCGGGGTTGCCCTGCACGACACCCGGATGCTGGTCGACCCGCTGCGCACCCAGTCCCGGGCGGTGCTGATGGGGGTGATCCTGCTGGTCACCGGCCTGGCGGGATGCTTTGTGCTGTCGCTGATCCGGCCCAACGGTTCGGTCGGCAACGACACCGTGCTCGCCGACCGGTCCACCTCCGCGTTGTACGTCCGAATTGGCGACCAGCTGCACCCGGTGCTCAACTTGACCTCGGCGCGGCTGATCGCCGGGCGGCCGTCCAACCCGACCATGGTGAAAAGCAGTGCGCTGGACCGGTTCCCGCGCGGCAACCTGGTCGGCATCCCGGGCGCCCCCGAGCGCATGGTGCAAAACACCAGCCGGGACGCGGACTGGACGGTGTGCGACGCGGTGTCGGGCCCGGCCACCGGCGTGACGGTGATCGCCGGCCCGCTGGACAGCGACGGTGCCCGCGCCGCCGACCTGGGCTCGGGTCGGGCGGTGCTGGTCCGCAACAACGACAGCTCCTGGCTGTTATGGGACGGCCGGCGCAGCCGCATCGACCTGCACGACCGGGCGGTGACCAGCGCGCTGGGCCTGGAGGCCAACGAGCTCACCCCGCGGCCGATTGCCGACGGGCTGTTCAACGCGATCCCGGAAGCACCGGCGCTGAGCGCCCCGGACATCCCGGACGCCGGAAACCCGCCGCAGTTCGGCATGCCGGTGTCCGCGCCGGTCGGAGCGGTGGTGGTCGCCCACGCCATCGACGGCGCCTCGGATAACACCCGGCAGTACTACGCGGTGCTGCCCGACGGGTTGCAGCCCATCACCCCGGTGCTGGCCGCGGTGCTGCGCAACACCAACTCCTACGGCCTGGACGCGCCGCCGTCGCTGGCCGCCGACCAGATCGCCCAGCTGCCGGTGTCGCGGGCACTGGACACCGGCCGCTACCCGGCGCAGTCGATCACCTTGGTCGACGCCGCCCGCGATCCGGTCAGCTGCGCGCACTGGAGCCAGCCCGATGGCGCCAGCACCAGCTCGCTGATGCTGCTGTCCGGCTCGGCGCTGCCGGTGTCCGACGAGGTGCGCACCGTGGACCTGGTCTCCGCCGGGGCCGGCGGCACCGCCACCCGGGTCGCGTTGGCCCCCGGCACCGGCTACTTCACCCAAACCGTCGGGCAAGGGCCGACCTCGCCGCCGGACGGCTCGCTGTTCTGGATCGGCGACACCGGGGTGCGCTACGGCATCGACGACCCGGCCGCCGGTCCCGGTCACGGCAAAACCCTTGAGGCGCTGGGCCTGACCTCGCCCGCGGTGCCCGTCCCGTGGTCGGTGCTGTCGCTGTTCGCGCCCGGGCCCGCGCTGTCGCGCGCGGACGCCCTGATCGCCCGCGACTGGCTGGCCCCCGACAATCGACCCGCGCGCCGGGTCGCAACCGAGCAGGAGGCCGCCCGATGAGCCGGCTGATCTTCGAAGCCCACCGCCGGCTGCCGCGGCCGCGGATCCGTGAGGGCACCATCGCGATCGAGCCGCCGCCCGAGCTGCCCCGGGTGATCCCGCCGTCGATGCTGCGCCGAGCGCTGCCGGTGGTGATCGTGGTGCTGATCGTCGGAATGATCGTGGCGCTGGTCGCCACCGGGATCCGGATCATCTCGCCGCAGACGCTGTTCTTCCCGTTCGTGCTGCTGTTGGCGGCCACCGCGCTGTACCGCGGCACCGACAACAAGATGCGCACCGAGGAGGTCGACGCCGAGCGCGCCGACTACCTGCGCTACCTGTCGGTGGTCCGCGACAACATCCGCGGCACCGCCGCCGAACAGCGCGCGGCGGCCGAATGGTCCCACCCCGACCCGGCCGATCTGGCCGCGGTGCCCGGGTCGCGACGCCAGTGGGAACGCGACCCGCACGACGACGACTTTTTGGTGGTGCGCACCGGCCGGCACGCGGTGCCGCTGGCCACCACGCTGCGGGTCAAAGACACCGCCGACGAGGTCGACCTGGAGCCGGTGTCGCACAGCACCTTACGGGGCTTGCTCGACACCCAGCGCACGGTGCGCGACGTGCCGATCGGCCTCAACCTGGCCCGGGTGTCGCGGATCACCGTGCTCGGCGAGGCCGACGAGGTCCGAGCCGCGATCCGGGCCTGGATCGCGCAGGCGGTGTCCTGGCACGACCCGTCCATGCTCGGGGTGGCGCTGGCCACCCCCGACCTGGAGGACCGGGACTGGTCGTGGCTGAAATGGCTGCCGCACGTGGACATTCCCGGCCAGCTCGACGGGGTGGGCCCGGCCCGCTACCTGGCGCCGAACCTGGACGCGTTGGCCGCGCTGCTGGGCCCGGCGCTGGCCGACCGGCCGGACTTTTCCGGTGAGCCCGCCGATGCGTTGCGGCACTTGGTGATCGTCGTCGACGACCCCGACTACGACTTGAACACCTCGACGCTGTCGGCCGGCTGGGCCGGGGTCACCGTAATCCAGCGCAGCGCGACCCCCCCGCACCGCGAGCAATACTCGGACCCGGAGCGGCCCATCCTGCGCATCGCGGACGGCGCGATCGACCGCTGGCAGAGCGGTGGCTGGGAGCGTTATGCCGATGCTGCCGACCAGCTCGGCGTCGACGAGGCCAGCCACCTGGCCCGGCGGCTGTCGCGTTGGGACTCCAACCCCACCCACGCCGGGCTGCGTTCGGCGGCCACCCGCGGCGCCACCTTCACCACGCTGCTGGGCATTCCGGACGCCAGCCAACTCGACGTGCCGTCGCTGTGGGCGCCGCGGCGCCGCGAGGACGAGCTGCGGGTCCCGATCGGTGTCACCGCCACCGGTGAACCGCTGATCTTCGACCTCAAGGACGAGGCTGAGGGCGGCATGGGCCCGCACGGCCTGATGATCGGTATGACCGGTGCCGGCAAATCGCAGACGCTGATGTCGATCCTGTTGTCGCTGTTGACCACCCACTCCGCCGACCGGCTGATCGTGATCTACGCCGACTTCAAGGGTGAGGCCGGCGCCGACATCTTCCGCAACTTCCCGCAGGTCGTCGCGGTCATCTCCAACATGGCCGAGAAGAAGTCGCTGGCCGACCGGTTCGCCGACACGCTGCGCGGTGAGGTGGCCCGCCGCGAGCTGTTGCTGCGCGAGGCCGGCCGCCGGGTCCAGGGCAGCGCGTTCAACTCGGTGCTGGAATACGAGGCCGCCCGCGAGCAGGGCGGGCCGGCGGTGGCGGACCTGCCGCCGATCCCGACCTTGTTCGTGGTCGCCGACGAGTTCACCCTGATGTTGGCCGACCACCCCGAATACGCCGAGCTGTTCGACTACGTGGCACGTAAAGGCCGGTCGTTCCGCATCCACATCCTGTTCGCGTCGCAAACCCTGGACGTCGGCAAGATCAAGGACATCGACAAGAACACCTCCTACCGGATCGGGTTGAAGGTGGCCAGCCCCAGCGTGTCCCGCCAGATCATCGGGGTGGAGGACGCCTACCACATCGAATCCGGCAAGGAACACAAAGGTGTGGGCTTTCTGGTGCCCGCCCCGGGCGCGGCGCCGATCAAGTTCCGCTCCACCTACGTCGACGGCATCTACGACCCGCCGCGCGAAGCGAAAGCCATTGTGGTGCACTCCGCTCCGGAGCCGCGGCCGTTCACGGCGGGACGGGTGGAACCCGACCACGACACCGTGGTCACCGGCGTCGACGACGACGACCTGATGGGCCCGCCGCGCAAGCTGATCGCCACCATCGGCGACCAGCTCGCCGAATACGGCCCGCGGGCACCGCAGCTGTGGCTGCCGCCGCTGGATGACCCGATTCCGCTGGGCGCCGTGCTGTCCCGGGCCGGGGTGGGCCCCGGCCAGTTCCGCTGGCCGCTGGGCGAGATCGACAAACCGTTCGAGATGCGGCGCGACCCGCTGGTGTTCGACGCCAAGTCCGCGGCCGGCAACGTGCTGATCCACGGCGGCCCGAAGTCGGGTAAGACGACCGCGCTGCAGACGTTCATCATGTCGGCCGCGCACCTGCATTCGCCGCGCGAGGTGACGTTCTACTGCCTGGACTACGGCGGCGGCCAGCTGCGGGCGGTGGAGGACCTGGCGCACGTCGGCAGCGTCGCCTCCCCGCTGGAGCCCGAGCGCATCCGGCGCACCTTTGGTGAGTTGGAGCAGCTGCTGCTGACCCGTCAGCGCCGCGAAGCGTTCCGGGATCGGCGCGACAACGGCTCCACGCTTGACGACGGGTTCGGCGAGGTGTTCTTCGTCATCGACAACCTGTACGCGTTCAGCCGGGACAACACCGACCAGTTTAACACCCGAAACCCGCTGCTGGCCAAGGTCACCGAACTGGTCAACATCGGCTTGGCCTACGGGATCCACGTGGTCATCACCACCCCGAACTGGCTGGAGGTGCCGCTGGCGATGCGCGACGGGCTGGGGCTGCGGCTGGAGCTCAAGCTGCACGACGCCCGCGATTCCAACGTGCGGGTGGTGGGCGCCCTGCACCGCCCGGCCGAAGCCGTGCCCGCCGACCAGCCGGGCCGCGGCCTGACCATGGCCGCCGAGCACTTCCTGTTCGCCGCACCGGAAACCGAGCAGGTGGGCGCGGTCAACGCCCGCTACCCCGGAGTCACCGCACCGCCGGTGCGGCTGCTGCCGACCAACCTGGCACCCGACGCAGTCGGCACCCTGTACCCGGGGCCGGAGCGGGTCGTCATCGGTCAGCGGGAAGAGGATCTGGCGCCGGTCGAACTCGACTTCACCGACAACCCGCTGCTGATGGTGTTCGGGGACAGCAAGACCGGCAAGACCACCCTGCTGCGCCACATCATCCGCACGGTGCGCGAGAACAGCACCGCCGACCAGGTGGCGTTCACCGTGTTGGACCGGCGGTTGCATCTGGTCGACGAACCGCTGTTCGCCGACAACGAATACACCGCCAACCTCGACCGGGTGATCCCGGCGATGATGGGCCTGTCGGCGATCATCGAGCAGCGCCGCCCGCCGGCCGGGCTGGCGCCGGCGGACCTGTCCCGCTGGACCTACACCGGCCACACCCACTATCTGCTCATCGACGACGTCGACTCGATCCCGGACACCCCGGCGATGACCGGACCGTATGTGGGGCAACGGCCGTGGGCGAACCTGATTGGGCTGCTGTCCCAGGCCGCCGATTTGGGGCTGCGGGTGATCGTCACCGCCCGGGCCTCCGGCTCCGGGCACGCGTTGATGACCAACACGTTGCTGCGCCGGTTCAACGACCTGCAGGCCACCACATTGATGCTGTCCGGCAACCCGCAGGACAGCGGAAAGATCCGCGGCCAGCGGTTCAGCCGGCTACCCGCCGGGCGGGCGGTCCTGTTGGGCGACAGCGACGTCGCGACCTACGTCCAGCTAATCAACCCGCTCGTCGACCAGAGGTTGGCGCGCTGATGTCCGCGATGTTCGAACGAGGGAAGGAGTACCAGTCATGACGCTACGAGTGGTTCCCGAAGGTCTGGAGGCGGCCAGTGCCGCCGTCGAGGCGCTGACCGCCCGACTGGCGGCCGCCCACGCCGGGGCGGCGCCGATGATCACCGCGGTGATGCCGCCGGCCGCCGACCCGGTGTCGCTGCAGACCGCGGCCGGGTTCAGCGCGCAGGGCAACGAGCACGCCGCGGTGGCCGCCCAGGGCGTGGAAGAGTTGGGCCGCGCAGGCATCGGCGTCGGTGAATCCGGGGCCAGCTACGCCGCGGGTGACGCCGCGGCCGCCGCGACCTATGGCGGCGGGCTGTAACCATGCCTGTCGGGCCAGTCTGGATCGCCTCACCGCCGGAAGTGCATTCGGCGTTGCTGAGCAGCGGTCCGGGACCGGGAGCGCTGCTAGCCGCGGCTGGCGCGTGGACGTCGCTGAGCGCCGAATACGCCTCAGTGGCCGAAGAACTCACCGGGATACTGGCCGCTGTGCAAACCGGGACGTGGCAGGGCTCGAGCGCGGAGACCTACGTCTCCGCGCACCTGCCCTACCTGGCGTGGCTGGCCCAGGCCAGCGTCAACAGCGCCGGGTCGGCGGCCCAGCACGAAGTCGCGGCCGCCGCCTACACCACCGCGTTGGCCGCCATGCCGACATTGCCGGAGTTGGCGCTCAACCACACCATCCACGGGGTGCTGGTCGCGACGAATTTCTTTGGCCTCAACACGATCCCGATCGCGCTGAACGAAGCCGACTACGTGCGGATGTGGATCCAGGCCGCCACCACGATGGGTACCTACCACGCGGTGTCCACCGTCGCCCTGGCGTCGGCGCCGCGCACCCAGAGCGCGCCGATGGTGATGAAGGCCGACACCACGCAGTCCACGGCTGCACAGTCAAGCG
The DNA here is from genome assembly GCF_001854525.1 of Mycobacterium talmoniae. Taxonomy (NCBI): domain Bacteria; kingdom Bacillati; phylum Actinomycetota; class Actinomycetes; order Mycobacteriales; family Mycobacteriaceae; genus Mycobacterium; species Mycobacterium talmoniae. The sequence continues at coordinate 917 of NZ_MLQM01000187.1, read as the reverse complement.
GCTCGAACTTTTTCGAGCAGATGTTCCAGCAGCTGATGCAGTTCCTGCAGAACCCGAGCGGGGCGCTCAGCTCAATCATTGCCAACCCCGCGGCCTGGTTCCCGCTGCTGTTCTTCATCGCCTATGAGGCGTTCTTCATTCCCGTCGGCTTCACCACCTGGGGAATGCTTTTCGCCTCGCCGCTGCTGATTCCGCTGATCCTGGCCATCGCCATCCCGCAAGTGATGGCGATGGCCGAACAAGCCCCGCCGGTCGACGACGTGCCCGCCGAGGCGGCCGCGACGCCGACCCAGGTGCGCGCCGAGCAGCCCAACAACCCGATGGCGGTGGGGCTCGGCGCGGGCGGCGGCGCGGGCGCGGCATCGGGGGCCCCGGCCGGCAGCGGCGCCCCGGCCACCGGTGGTGCGTCGGCTCCGGCGCCGGGCACCGGGATGTTCGGCTACCTGGTCGCCGGCGGGTATCCCGGAACCGGGTTCGGCCCCACGCTGACCGACCGCGACCACACCAAGGCGCCGGCCGTCGGGGTGCCGGCCGCGGCGGCCGCGGTACGGGCGTCGAGCCGGGAGAAGACCCGCGCCCGGCGGCGCCGCCGCACCGAGATGCGGGAGTTCGCCGACGCGTTCATGGACATGAACGACGAGCCGGTAACCCCGCCGGCGCCAGACGATTTCACCGCGACCGCCGCGTCGGATCGCGGTGCCGGGCCGTTGGGTTTCACCGGCACCACGCACAAGGAGAAAGTGGCGGTAGCGGCCGGGTTGGCGACGTTGGATGGTGACGAGTTCGGGGCGGGTCCGCGGGTGCCGTTGGTGCCGGAGACGTGGGAGGGGGAGTCGTAGCTGAGGGAACTTGTGGTGGGGTTTTGTGGACTATTTGGTGATCGAGTTGGAAGGGGTTAAGTGATGAGTTTGTTGGAT
>NZ_MLQM01000186.1:0-10830 GCF_001854525.1 Mycobacterium talmoniae | reverse complement strand
CCACATCGCTGCCGACGGCTGGTCGGTCACCCCGCTGGTGCGGGATCTCAGCGAGGCGTACCGGGCACGGCACCGGGGTCACGCGCCTAGCTGGGCGCCGCTGCCGGTGCAGTACGTCGACTACACGTTGTGGCAGCGCGCCCAGTTCGGCGACCTCGACGACCACCACAGCCGCATCGCCGCGCAACTGGCGTACTGGGAAGAGGCCCTGGCCGGGATCCCGGAAAGCATTGCGCTGCCCACCGACCGGCCCTACCCGCCGGTCGCCGACCAGCGCGGCGCCAGTGTGCCGGTGGACTGGCCGGCCGCCCTGCAGCAGAGCATCGCGGCGGCGGCCCGCGAGCATAACGCGACCAGCTTCATGGTCGTGCAGGCCGCCTTGGCGGTGTTGTTGGCCAAGCTCGCCGCCAGCAGCGATGTGGCGGTGGGGTTCCCGATCGCCGGGCGGCGTGATCCCGCGCTCGACGAGCTGGTCGGGTTCTTCGTCAACACCCTGGTGCTGCGGGTCGAGGTGGCCGGGGATCCCACCGTCGCCGAGCTGCTGGCCCAGGTGCGCCAGCGCAGCCTGGAGGCCTTCGAGCACCAAGACGTGCCCTTCGAGGTGCTGGTGGAACGGCTCAACCCGACCCGATCCCGGACGCATCACCCGTTGGTGCAGGTGATGCTGGCCTGGCAGAACTGGCACGGCGCCGACCCGGTGGCCGGGCTCGCCCTCGACGATCTGCAGGTCACGTCGCTGCCGGTGGACACCCACACCGCCCGAATGGATTTGGCGTTCTCGCTGACCGAACGCTTCACCGTGGCCGGTGAACCCGGCGGCATCGGCGGCGAGGTGGAGTTCCGCACCGATGTCTTCGACGCCGCCAGCATCGAAGCGCTGATCGGGCGGCTGCAGCAGGTGCTGGCGGTGATGACCGCCGACCCGACACGGCGGTTGTCGTCGATCGATCTGCTCGACGAGCACGAGCACGCCCGGCTGGATGAGATCGGAAATCGGGCAGTGCTGGTCCAACCCGCCGGCGTGCGGGCCTCGATTCCGGCGGTGTTCGCCGAGCAGGTCGCCCGGGCCCCCGAGGCCGTGGCGATCCGCGACGGTGACCGGTCGTGGACCTACCGCGACGTCGACGAGGCCGCCAACCGGCTGGCGCACCTACTGGCCGACCAGGGCGCGGGGCCGGGTGAGCGGGTGGCGCTGCTGTTTTCCCGGTCGGCCCAGGCGGTCGTGGCGATCCTGGCGGTGCTGAAGTCCGGGGCGGCGTATATGCCGATCGACGCCAGTGTGCCGGCGGCCCGGGCGCGGTTCCTGCTCGACGACGCCGCACCGATCGCCGCGATCACCAGCACCGAGTTGGCCGCCCGGCTGGACGGACAAGCGCTGCCGGTCATCGATGTCCACGACCCCCGCCTGGACGGCTACCCCGCCACGGCCCGGCCGGTCCCGCACCCCGACGACATCGCCTACCTGATCTACACCTCGGGCACCACCGGGCGACCCAAAGGTGTTGCGGTCACCCATTACAACGTCACCCAGCTACTGGCCTCGCGCGAGACACCCCTGCCGTCGGGGCCGGTGCGGGTCTGGGCGCAGTGTCACTCCTATGCCTTCGACGCCTCGGTCGAAGAGATCTTCGGTGCGCTGCTGCACGGCGGGCGGCTGGTGGTGGTGCCCGAGGAAGTGGCCGGCTCGCCGGAGGACTTCCACCAGGTACTGGTCACCGAGCGGGTCAGCGTGTTGACCCAGACCCCCTCGGCGGTGGCGGTGCTGTCCCCGCAGGGCTTGCAGCCGACGGCGTTGGCGGTGGTCGGGGAAGCCTGCCCGCCCGAGCTGGTGGATCGGTGGGCGCCCGGGCGGGTGATGATCAACGCCTACGGCCCCACCGAAACCACCGTATGCGCGTCCCGAAGCGCGCCGCTCACGCCCGGGACGGGTGTGCCGCCGATCGGGGCGCCGGTGCCGGGGGCGGCGTTGTTCGTGCTGGATCGGTGGCTGCGGCCGGTGCCGACCGGGGTGGTTGGTGAGCTGTACGTCGCCGGTCGCGGCGTGAGCGTTGGGTACATCGGTCGCGCCGGGTTGACCGGGTCGCGGTTTGTGCCATGCCCGTTCGGCGGTGCGGGGGCCCGGATGTATCGCACCGGAGACCTGGTGCGCTGGCGCGCCGACGGGCAGCTGCAGTACCTGGGCCGCGCCGATGAGCAGGTCAAGATCCGCGGCTACCGCATCGAACTCGGCGAAATCCAGGCTGCGCTCAGCGCGCTCGAGGGTGTAGACCAGGCGGTGGTGCTCGCCCGCGAAGACCGCCCCGGCGATAAGCGGCTCGTCGCCTACGTGACCGGCACCGCCGACGCGACCACCGCACGCACGGCGCTGGCGCAACAGCTGCCCGACTACATGATTCCGGCCGCGATCGTGGTGCTCGACGCGCTGCCGTTGACCCCGAACGGCAAGCTCGACAAACGCGCCCTGCCGGCCCCGGAATACACCCAGGTGGACCGGTACCGCGCCCCGAGCAACCCAACCGAGGAGATCCTGGCCGGCATCTACGGCCACGTGCTCGGGCTGGAGCGGGTCGGGGTCGACGACTCCTTCTTCGACCTGGGCGGGGACTCGCTGACCGCGATGCGCGTGATCGCCGCCGTCAACACCACTTTGGACGCCGGCGTGCCGGTCCGCACCTTGTTCGAGGCCCCCACCGTTGCGCAGCTGGCGCCACGCATCGGTGGCGGTGAGCCGCGGTTCGCACCGCTGGTGGCGGTCGAGCGGCCCGCGGTCATCCCGTTGTCGTTTGCGCAGAGCAGGTTGTGGTTCCTGGACCAGCTGCAGGGGCCGTCACCGGTGTACAACATGGCGGTCGCGTTGCGGCTGCGCGGCCGGCTGGACGCGGACGCCTTGGGCAACGCCCTGGCCGACGTGGTGGGCCGCCACGAAACCCTGCGGACACGGTTCGTGGCGCCCAACGGAACACCGCAGCAGGTGGTGATCACTCCCGAACACACGGAATTCAGCTGGGACGTGGTCGACGCCGCCGGCTGGTCGGAAACCCAACTGACCGACGCGACCGCCGCAGCGGGACGCCACGCGTTCGACTTGGCGACCGAGAACCCGCTGCGGGCACGGCTTTTCCGCGTCACCGACGACGAGCACATGCTGGCGATCACCGCGCACCACATTGCCGCCGACGGCTGGTCGGTCACCCCGCTGGTGCGTGATCTCAGCGAGGCGTACCGGGCGCGCCAGCAACGCCGGACCCCGGGCTGGGCACCGCTGGCGGTGCAGTATGTCGATTACACGCTGTGGCAACGCGCCCAGTTCGGGGATCTCGACGATCACGACAGCCCCATCGCCGCCCAACTGGCCTACTGGCAGGACACCCTGGCCGGGATGCCGGAGCGGGTGGAGCTGCCCACCGATCGGCCCTACCCGGCCGTCGCCGACCAGCGCGGCGCCAGCGTGCCGGTGGACTGGCCGGCCGCGCTGCAGCAGCAAGTCGCCGCGGTGGCCCGCGAGCACAACGCGACCAGCTTCATGGTGATGCAAGCCGCGCTGGCGGTGCTGCTGGCCAAGCTCAGCGCCAGCAGCGATGTGGCGGTGGGGTTCCCGATCGCCGGGCGGCGTGATCCCGCGCTCGACGAGCTGGTCGGGTTCTTCGTCAACACCCTGGTGCTGCGGGTCGACGTGGCCGGGGACCCCAGCTTCGCCGAGCTGCTGGCCCAGGTGCGCCAGCGCAGCCTGGAGGCCTTCGAGCACCAAGACGTGCCCTTCGAGGTGCTGGTGGAACGGCTCAATCCCACCCGCAGCCTGGCCCATCACCCGTTGGTGCAGGTGATGTTGGCCTGGCAGAACTGGCATGGCCACGACGACCCGGCCGCCGGGCTGGCCTTGGGCGATCTGCAGGTCGAACCGTTGCCGATGGACACCCACACCGCCCGAATGGATTTGGCGGTCTCGCTGACCGAACGCTTCACCGAGGCCGGTGAACCCGGCGGCATCGGCGGGGCGGTGGAATTCCGCACCGACGTGTTCGACACCGCCAGCATCGAAGTCATGATCCGGCGACTGCAACGGGTATTGGCTGCCATGACCGCCGACCCGACGCAGCGGCTGTCCGCGGTCGATCTGATCGACGCCGGCGAACACGCCACGCTCGACGGGTGGAGCAACCGCGTGATGCTGACCCGGCCCGCCGCCGCGCGGGTGTCGATTCCGGCGCTGTTCGCCGAGCAGGTGGCCCGGGCCCCCGAGGCGGTGGCGATCCGCGACGGTGACCGGTCGTGGACCTACCGCGACGTCGACGAGGCGTCCAACCGGCTGGCGCACCTGCTGGCCGACCAGGGGGCGGGCCCGGGCAAGTCTGTGGCGCTGCTGTTTTCGCGGTCGGTCGAGGCGGTCGTGGCGATCCTGGGGGTACTGAAATCCGGGGCGGCGTATCTGCCGATCGACGCCGGTGTGCCGGCGGCCCGGCTGCAGTTCCTGCTCGACGACGCCGCACCGATCGCGGCGATCACCACCGCCGAACTGCGACCGACGTTCCACGGCCACGACGTGACAGTCATCGATGTCCACGACTCCCGCTTCGACGGCTACCCTGCTACGGCGTTGCCGGACCCGAACCCCGACGACGTCGCCTACCTGATCTACACCTCGGGCACCACCGGGCTACCCAAAGGCGTTGCCATCACCCACCACAACGCCACCCAACTGCTGGCGTCGTTGGATGCCGGCCTCCCGGCGGCGGGGGTATGGGCGCACAGCCATTCGCTGGCCTTCGACGTCTCGGTGTGGGAGATCTTCGGTGCGCTGCTGCGCGGCGGGCGGCTGGTGGTGGTGCCCGAGGAAGTGGCCGGCTCGCCGGAGGACTTCCACCAGGTGCTGGTCGCCGAGCGGGTCAGCGTGCTGACCCAAACCCCGTCGGCGGTAGCGGTGCTGTCCCCGCAGGGGTTGGACGCCGCGGCACTGGCGGTGGTCGGGGAAGCCTGCCCGCCCGAGGTGGTGGATCGGTGGGCGCCCGGCCGGGTGATGATCAACGCCTACGGCCCCACCGAAACCACGATGTGCGTGGGGATCAGCGCGCCATTGACACCGGGATCGGGGGTACCGCCGATCGGTGCGCCGGTGCCGGGCGCGGCGTTGTTCGTGCTCGACCCGTGGCTGCGGCCGGTGCCCGCCGGGGTGGTCGGCGAGCTGTACGTCGCCGGCCACGGCGTGGGCGTCGGCTATCTCGGTCGATCCGCGTTGACCGGGTCACGGTTTGTGGCGTGCCCGTTCGGCGGCGCGGGGGCGCGGATGTATCGCACCGGGGATGTGGTGCGCTGGGGTGCTGACGGCGGGTTGGAGTATTTGGGCCGCGCCGATGAGCAGGTCAAGATCCGCGGCTACCGCGTCGAGTTGGGTGAAGTCCAGGCGGCGCTCAGCGCCCTGGACGGGGTGCAGCAGGCGGTGGTGCTCGCCCGCGAGGACCGCCCCGGCGACAAGCGGCTGGTGGGCTACGTCACCGGCACCGCCGACCCGGCCGCGCTGCGCGCCGCGCTGGCCGACCGGCTGCCGCCCTATATGGTGCCGGCCGCGGTGGTGGTCATCGACGCGCTGCCGCTCACCGTCAACGGCAAACTCGACAAACGGGCGTTGCCGGCACCGGAATACCGTGAGGCGGACCGGTATCGCGCCCCGGCCAGCGCAGTCGAGGAGATCCTGGCCGGTATCTACGCCGACGTCCTCGGGCTGGAGCGGGTCGGGGTCGACGACTCCTTCTTCGATCTCGGCGGCGACAGCATCTTGTCGATGCAGGTGGCGGCGCGAGCCCACGCCGCCGGGCTGCGGTGCCGCCCGCGCGACGTGTTCGTCGAGCAGACGGTGGCCCGGCTGGCCCGGGTCGCCGCGACGTCCACCGGCGTGACCGAGCTCGCCGACGAGGGCGTCGGGCCGGTGGCGGCCACCCCCATCATGCGGTGGCTGCACGAGATGGCCGGCCCGGTGGAGCAGTTCAACCAGACCATGGTGCTCCAGGCCCCCGCGGGGGCCACCGAGGCCGAGGTCGTGACCGTGTTGCAGGCCCTGCTGGATCGGCATGCCATGTTGCGGCTGCGGGTCACCGATGACGGCCCCGAGGGGTGGTCGTTGTCGGTGCCCGACGCCGGCTCGGTGGATGCCCGCAGGTGCCTGCACACGGTCGACGCGTTATCCGATGCGGCGCTGGTGCAGGCGCGGTCACGCCTGAACCCGGCCGCCGGGGTGATGCTGAGCGCGCTGTGGGCGCCCGGCACCGGACAGCTGGTGTTGACAATTCATCACCTGGCCGTCGATGGGGTGTCGTGGCGGATCCTGTTGGAGGACCTCAATATCGCCTGGGCCCAGCACCGGGCGGGGGAGCCGGTGGCGCTGCCGACGAGCGGCACCTCGTTTGCCCGGTGGGCGTCGCTGCTGGCCGAGTATGCGCGCGACCCCGACGTCGTCGAGCAGGCGCCGGCGTGGCGGCGGGTGGCCGCGACCCCGGCCGTAGTACCGGCGGTGCAGCCCGAAACGGACACCTACGCCACCGCCGGGAAGTTGACGGTGGCGCTGGACGCCGAGACCACCGCACTGCTGCTCGGCGACGCGCCGGCGGCGTTTCACGCCGGGGTGCAAGACATCCTGCTGATCGGGTTGGGGCTGGCGCTGGCGGAATTCACCGGCCACCGCGGTGCGCCGATCGGGATCGACGTCGAGGGTCACGGCCGCCACGAGGAGCTGGGCCCGGATCTGGATTTGTCGCGCACGGTGGGCTGGTTCACCACCAAGTACCCGGTGGCCCTGACCGTCGGGGGACTGTCGTGGGCGCAGGTGGCGGCCGGCGACGCCGCGCTCGGGGCGGTGCTCAACGACGCCAAGGAACAACTCCGCGCCCTGCCCGACGGCCTGACCTACGGGCTACTGCGCTACCTCAACCCCGACGTCGACCTGCCCGCATCGGATCCGGCGATCGGGTTCAACTACCTGGGCCGGCTGGGCGCGGGCGCCGCGGCGTCCGCGCAGCTGTGGCGGATCGGTCCGGACGGCTTGACCCTCACCGGCACGGCTGCCGCGGTGCCGATCCCGTTGCCGCACACCGTGGAACTCAACGCCGCCACCCTGGACACCGACACCGGGGCGCAGTTGCAGGCCGAATGGCTGTGGGCGCCCTCGGCGTTGGGGCAGGCCCAGGCCGAGCGGTTGAGCCGGTTGTGGTTTGAGGCCCTGGCCGGGATCTGCGCGCACGTGCGCGCCGGTGGGGGTGGGTTGACCCCGTCCGATATCGCCCCGGCCCGGTTGAGCCAGCAGCAACTCGACGAATTGCAACAGGACCATCGGATCGCCGATGTGTTGCCGCTGACCCCGCTGCAGCAGGGCCTGCTGTTTCACAGCCACACCGCGCCGGACCACGACGACGACATCTACGCCATGCAGCTGGCCCTCACCGTCGCCGGTGGGCTGGAGCCGGATCGGCTGCGGGAGGCGGTGCAGGCGGTGGTCGACCGGCATCCCCACCTGGTCGCCCGTTTCCGCGATCAGTTCGCCGAGCCGGTGCAGATCATCCCCGCCGACCCGGTGGCGCCGTGGCGCTACGCCGAGCTCGACACCGATGACCAGATCGAGCGGCTGTGTGCCGCCGAACGCGCCGCGGTCAGCGACCTCGACGGCCCACCGGCGTTTCGGGCCACCCTGATCCGCGTCGCCGACGACCGGCACCGGCTGGTGCTGACCTTCCATCACATCGTGCTCGACGGCTGGTCGCTGCCGATCGTGCTGCAGGAAATCTTCGCCGGCTACTCCGGGCAGCGACTGCCCGCGCCGGTGGCGTATCGCCGGTTTGTCGGCTGGCTGGCCGACCGCGACCGCGACGCCGCCCGCGGCGCCTGGCGGGAGGTGTTGGCCGGGTTCGAGTCCCCGACCCTGGTGGGCCCGCCGGATCGGTGGGGGCTGGGCGCCCGAGGCGTGGACACGTTTCGGTTGGAGAACGACCTCACCGCAGCCGTTGGTGAATTGGCGCGTGCCCGCCACACGACCGTCAACACCGTGCTGCAGGCGGGCTTCGCGCAACTGCTGATGTGGCTGACCGGCCAGCACGACGTCGCGTTCGGCACCACGGTCTCGGGGCGGCCCGCCGAGGTGGCCGGTGCGGACACGATGGTGGGCTTGCTGATCAACACGGTGCCGGTGCGGGCGCAGATCACCGCGACCACCACCACCGCCGAGCTGCTCGACCAGCTGCAAACCGCCCACAACGACACCCTTGAGCATCAACACCTGGGGCTCAACGAGATTCACCGCATCACCGGCCAGGAAAGACTGTTCGACACCCTGTTCGTCTACGAGAACTATCCGCTGGACACCGCCGCATTGGCGAGCACCGGCGGGTTGGCCATCACCGAGTTCACCAACCGCGAATACAACCACTACCCGCTGGCGATCCAAGCCCTGCCCGGCACCGAACTGGGCCTTCGCGTCGAGTACGACACCGACGTGTTCGACGCGGCCACCGTCGCGGCGCTGATCGAGCGGCTGCGACGGGTGCTGGCGGCGATGACCGCCGACCCGACGCGGCGGCTGTCGTCGACCGACGTGCTCGACGCGGCCGAGCACGCCCGGTTGGACACCTGGGGCAACCGCGCCGTCTTGACGGCGCCGGCCGCGCCGGCCGCGTCGATTCCGGGGATGTTCGCCGAGCAGGTCGCCCGGGCCCCCGAGGCGGTGGCGGTCACCTTCGGAGACCGGTCGCTGACCTACCGGCAGCTCGATGAGGCGGCGAATCGGTTGGCGCACCGGCTGGTTGAGCAGGGCGCCGGGCCGGGTGAGCGGGTGGCGCTGCTGTTTTTCCGGTCGACCGAGGCCGTGGTGGCGATCATGGCGGTCTTGAAGACCGGCGCGGCGTACCTGCCGATCGACCCGATGCACCCCGACGCGCGGATCGCGTTCATGCTGAACGACGCCGCGCCGATCGCGGCGCTGAGCACCGCGGAGTTGGCCGACCGGCTGCACGGGTGCGAGGTGGCGGTGACCGATGTCCACGACCCCCGCCTGGACGGCTACCCCGCCACGGCGTTGCCGACACCCGACCCGGGCAATACCGCCTACCTCATCTACACGTCGGGCACCACCGGCACCCCCAAGGGCGTGGCGGTCGCCCACCACAACGTGACCCGGCTCCTCGAGTCCTTGGACGCCGACGTGCCGCGCACCGGGGTGTGGACGCAATGCCATTCGCTGGCGTTTGACTACTCGGTGTGGGAGATCTTCGGCCCGCTGCTGGCTGGCGGCCGGGTGGTGGTGGTGCCGGAATCGGTGGCGCGCTCACCCGAAGAGTTGCACGCCCTGCTGGTCACCGAACGGGTCAATGTGTTGAGCCAAACCCCGGCGGCGTTTTATGCGCTGCAGTCGGTCGACGCGGTACGGCCCGAGCTGGGGGATCAGCTCAAACTTGAGACGGTGGTTTTCGGCGGGGAAGCCCTGGAACCGCAGCGCCTTCGGGTGTGGCTGGACCGCCACCCCGGGTTGCCCCGCCTGATCAATATGTATGGCATCACCGAGACCACGGTGCATGCCTCGTTCCGGCCGATCGGCGGCGGCGACACCGGCCACCGGGTCAGCCCCATCGGGGTGCCGTTGCCCCACCTCGCCTTTTTCGTGCTGGATCGGTGGCTGCGGCCGGTGCCGACCGGGGTGGTCGGCGAGCTGTATGTGGCCGGCGCCGGGCTGGCCAGCGGCTATGTCGGCCGACCCGGGCTGACCGGGTCGCGGTTTGTGGCGTGCCCGTTCGGCGGTGCGGGGGCCCGGATGTATCGCACCGGAGACCTGGTGCGCTGGGGCGCCGACGGCCAGCTGCAGTACCTGGGCCGCGCCGACGAGCAGGTCAAGATCCGCGGGTATCGCATCGAACTCGGCGAAATCCAGGCCGCGCTCAGCGCGCTCGACGGGGTGCAGCAGGCGGCGGTGATTGCCCGCGAGGACCGCCCCGGCGATAAACGACTCGTCGCCTACGTCACCGGCACCGCCGAACCCGCCGAAATCCGTGCCGCGCTGGCCGACCGGCTGCCGCCCTACATGGTGCCCGCGGCGGTGGTGGTGCTCGACGCGCTGCCGTTGACCCCGAACGGCAAGCTCGACAAACGCGCCCTGCCGGCCCCGGAATACCGCGAGGCGGACCAGTATCGTGCCCCGGGCAGCGCGGTCGAGGAGATCCTGGCCGGCATCTACGCCCAGGTGCTCGGGCTGCAGCGGGTGGGGGTCGACGACTCCTTCTTCGACCTGGGCGGGGATTCGCTGTCGGCGATGCGGGTGATCGCCGCGGTCAACACCGGTTTGGATGCCGAGGTTTCGGTGCGCACCTTGTTCGAGGCGCCCACGGTCGCCCTGCTGGCGCAGCGTCTCGGTGCCGGGGAGGCGCGGGTCGAGCCGCTGGTGGCGGCCGAGCGGCCCGCGGTGGTGCCGTTGTCGTTTGCGCAGTCCCGGTTGTGGTTCCTGGATCAGCTGCAGGGGCCGTCACCGGTGTACAACATGGCGGTGGCGTTGCGGCTGTCCGGCAACCTCGATGTCGACGCGCTGCGGGCCGCGCTGGCCGATGTGGTGGGCCGCCACGAAACCCTGCGGACGGTCTTCACCGCGGTGCAGGGAACACCACAGCAGGTCGTTATTCCCGCCGGGCAGGCCGACTTCGGCTGGCAGATCGTCGATGCCCGCGGCTGGCCGGCGCACCGCCTCGACGACGGCATCGCCGAGGCGGCACGCTACACGTTCGATTTAGCCGCCGAGATCCCGTTGCGGGCCCGGCTTTTCCGAACCGGCGATAACGAGCACGTGCTGGTGGCCACGGCGCACCACAT
>NZ_MLQM01000185.1:0-10835 GCF_001854525.1 Mycobacterium talmoniae | reverse complement strand
CCGAGATCGTCGGGAACCGTGACCCCCAGGGCTTTCCGTCGCGGGCCAGCGAGCTGGGTCCGGTCGAGCCGCGGCACCCGCCCAGCACGTTGGTGGCCACCGCGCACCACCGATCGGTGTCGATCGGGGCGCCCGGCCCGGCCACGCCGTCCCACCAGCCCGGGGTGGGGTGCCCCGGCCCGGCCGGACCGGTGATGTGCGAATCCCCGGTCAGGGCGTGCAGCACCACCACCACGTTGTCGCGGGTCGGCGACAGTTCCCCCCAGCGCTGCACCGCGATACACACGTCGTCGATCACCGCGCCGTTTTCCAGGCGCAGTGGGCCGATGTCGACCACGCCGATCTCGCCCTCGGTGGGCAGGGTCTGCGTCGGCGCGTCGGAGATCGTCACGTCAGGCTCCTCACACCGCCGCCGCGGCCTGCGGGTCCAGGGCGGCAGCCGCGGCGAAACCGCGCTGCAGGTCGGCCAGGATGTCGTCGATGCCCTCGATGCCGACGGCCAGCCGCACCAGGCCGGGGGTGACCCCGGCGGCCAGCCGCTCGTCGGGGCTGAGCTGGGCGTGGGTGGTTGACGCCGGGTGGATCACCAGCGAGCGGACGTCGCCGATGTTGGCGACATGGCTGTGCAGCGTCAGCGCGTTGACGAACGCCTTGCCGGCCTCCACCCCGCCGGCCAGCTCGAACGCCAGCACCGCGCCGGTTCCCTTGGGCGCCAGCTTGGTTGCCCGCTCGTACCACGGTGAGCTGGGCAGCCCGGCGTAGTTGACCGACAGGACGTCGTCGCGGCCGACCAGGAACTCGGCGACCCGCTGCGCGTTGGACACATGCCGCTCAACGCGCAGGCTCAGCGTTTCTAATCCCTGGGCGACCAAAAATGCGTTGAACGGGGAGGCCGCCGACCCGTAGTCGCGCAGCAGCTGCACCCGGGCTTTGACGGCGAACGCCGGGGGCCCCAGCTCGGCGTACACCACGCCGTTGTAGCTGGGGTCGGGGGTGGTGAAGCCGGGGTGGCGGCCCTGCGTCCAGTCGAAGGTGCCGCCGTCGACGAGCACGCCGGCGATCGCCGAGCCGTGACCGCCCAGGTACTTGGTGGCGGAGTGGATCACGATGTCGGCGCCCTGGCTGATCGGCTGGATCAGGTACGGGGTGGCCACGGTGTTGTCCACGATCAGCGGGATCCCGTGGTCGTGGGCGACGCCGGACACCCCGGGGGTGTCGAGGATGTCGATCTTCGGGTTGGAGATGGTCTCGGCGAAAAACGCCTTGGTGTTGTCCCGGACGGCTTTCCGCCAGGAGTCCAGGTTGTCGGGGTCGTCGACGAACGTGAACTCGATGCCGATTTTTTCCAGCGAGTGGCGGAACAGGTTGTAGGTGCCGCCGTAGAGTCGCGGGCTGGCCACGATGTGGTCGCCGGCGCCGGCCAGGTTCAGGATGGCGAAGGTGCTGGCCGCCTGCCCGGCCGACAGGAACAGCGCGGCCACCCCGCCCTCCAGCGCGGCGATGCGCTGCTCGACGACATCGGTGGTCGGGTTCATGATCCGGGTGTAGATGTTGCCCGGCACCTCCAGGCCGAACAGCGCGGCGGCGTGGTCGGTGTCGTCGAAGGTGAACGAGGTGGTCTGGTAGATCGGCAGGGCGCGGGCATTGGTGGCCGGGTCAGGGCGTTGTCCGGCGTGGACCTGCTTGGTCTCGAACGACCAATGCGCGGTCGGGTCGGTTTCGGAGCTCCCGGTGTCAGCGCTCATATGACGTGCTTTCTGCTCTCAGGACGATCGGGTATCGGATGCCGGCGCACCCGCGGCAGCCCGGCGTCGGGAGGGACGTCGACGGGCAAGCCACGGGATCAGCGGCTAAGGCACATGCTGGCCAGCCCGCAATGGGCACGCATCAGGTTCCCCTGTCTACTCGGGGGGCCCGTCATGGCGGACCCGCGCTTGCCGCGTAGCCGGTGGCGGCTACTCAACCTGGTCATCACCCGGGGCACCCCACCGCGGTTGGAGGGTTGCCGGCCAGCAAGCCGGGGCTTGACGCTGGCGCTCATGACCGCTTTGCAGCTTATCGCACGACGCGAACGCGTCGCCACCTGTGGGGCGCGGGGTGTCGAGTCTGCGTCCACGGCATCGAGCCTGCGTCCAGGGCATCGAGCCTGCGTCCACGGCGCCGAGTCTGCGTCCACGGCATCGAGTCTGCGTTCAGGGTGTCGAGCCTGCGTCCAGGGCATCGAGCCTGCGCTCAGGGCGTCGAGCCTGCGTCTACGGCGCCGACCCTGCGCTCAGGCCCACTGTCGGCGCGAAAACACGGCCTCACCGCAGTCTCGGTGCCGCCACCGCAGTCTCGGTGCCGTCACCGCAGTCTCGGTGCCGTCACCGCAGTCTCGGTGCCCTAACTGCAGTCTCGGTGCCCTCACCGCAGTCTCGGTGCCGCCACCGCAGTCTCGGTGCCCTCACCGCAGACTCGAATCGGCCACACCCGTCGTTGGCGCTCAGCGGGCCCCACCCGTCATGGGACCTAGCCCCGACGCCGAACGGCCATTCCGGTCACGACCGGACGGGTAGCCTCCCGCCGCGGCGCAGCGTGGGGGAGGATCCAGAGGACTTTGCGATTCCTTGGTACGCGATACTGGTCGCCGTACACCACGCGGAGCCCTAAAGACCCAACGCCGGGAGAAATGCCATGTGCGCCGAGCAGCCGACCATCATCTACACGCTGACCGACGAGGCGCCGATGCTGGCGACCTACGCCTTTCTGCCGGTCGTGCGGGCGTTTGCCGAGCCGGCCGGCATCAAAATCGAGGCCAGCGACATCTCGGTGGCGGCGCGCATCCTGGCCGAGTTCCCCGATTACCTGACCGACGAGCAGCAGGTCCCGGACAACCTCGGCGAGCTGGGCCGGCTGACTCAGCGTGCCGACACGAACATCATCAAGCTGCCCAACATCAGCGCCTCGGTGCCGCAGCTGGTCGCCGCGATCAAGGAGCTGCAGGGCAAAGGCTTCAAGGTTCCGGACTATCCGGAGAACCCGAAGACCGATGAGGAAAAAGAGCTGAAGAAGCGCTACGCCAACGTCTTGGGCAGCGCGGTGAACCCGGTGCTGCGGCAAGGCAACTCGGACCGTCGCGCACCCAAGGCGGTCAAGGAGTACGCGCGCAAGCACCCGCACAGCATGGGCGAGTGGTCGATGGCGTCGCGCACCCACGTCGCGACCATGCGGCACGGTGACTTTTATCACGGCGAGAAGTCGATGACGTTGGACCGCGCGCGCGGCGTGAAGATGGTCCTGGTGACCAAGGGCGGCGAGACGATCGTGCTCAAGCCGCAGGTCTCGCTGCTGGCCGGCGACATCATCGACTCGATGTTCATGAGCAAAAAGGCACTGTGCGACTTCTACGAGGAGCAGATGGAGGATGCGCGCCAGACCGGGGTGATGTTCTCCCTGCACGTCAAGGCGACGATGATGAAGGTCAGCCACCCCATCGTGTTCGGTCACGCGGTCAAGGTCTTCTACAAGGACGCCTTCGCCAAGCATCAGGAGCTGTTCGACGAGCTGGGCGTCAACGTCAACAACGGGCTGGTCGACCTCTACAACAAGATCGAGTCGCTGCCGGCCTCGCAGCACGAGGAGATCATCCGCGACCTGCACGCCTGCCACGAGCACCGGCCCGAGCTGGCGATGGTCGACTCGGCCAAGGGCATCTCGAACTTCCACTCGCCGTCCGACGTGATCGTGGACGCCTCGATGCCGGCGATGATCCGCGCCGGCGGCAAGATGTACGGCGCCGACGGGCGGCAAAAGGACACCAAGGCGGTCAACCCGGAGTCCACCTTCGCCCGGATCTACCAGGAGATCATCAACTTCTGCAAGACCAACGGCCAGTTCGATCCGGTGACCATGGGCACCGTCCCCAACGTCGGCCTGATGGCGCAGCAGGCCGAGGAGTACGGCAGCCACGACAAGACCTTCGAGATCCCCGAGGACGGGGTCGCCAACATCGTCGACCTCACCACCGGTGAGGTGCTGCTGAGCCAGGAGGTGGAAGCCGGCGACATCTGGCGGATGCCGATCGTGCGCGACGCCCCGATCCGGGACTGGGTCAAGCTGGCGGTCACCCGGGCGCGCAACTCCGGTATGCCGGTGGTGTTTTGGCTCGACGACGAGCGCCCGCACGAGAACGAGCTGCGCAAAAAGGTCGAGACCTACCTCAAGGACCACGACACCGCGGGCCTCGACATCCGCATCATGCCGCAGGTGTGGGCCATGCGGTACACGTTGGAGCGGCTGATCCGCGGCAAGGACACCATCGCCGCGACCGGCAACATCCTGCGCGACTACCTCACCGACCTGTTCCCGATCCTGGAGCTGGGCACCAGCGCCAAGATGCTGTCGATCGTGCCGCTGATGGCCGGTGGCGGCATGTACGAAACCGGGGCCGGCGGTTCGGCGCCCAAGCACGTCCACCAGCTGGTGGAGGAGAACCATCTGCGCTGGGATTCGCTGGGTGAATTCCTGGCGCTGGCCGCCAGCCTGGAAGACATCGGCATCAAGACCGGCAACGCGCGCGCCAAAATCCTGGGCACCACCCTGGACGCGGCGATCGGCAAGCTGCTGGACAACAACAAGAGCCCGTCGCGCAAGACCGGTGAACTCGACAACCGGGGCAGCCAGTTCTACCTCGCCATGTACTGGGCGCAGGAACTCGCCGCGCAAAGCGACGACGAGGACTTGCAGCAGCACTTTGCCGCGCTGGCCGAGACGTTGACGAAGAACGAAGACGCCATCGTGGCCGAGCTCAACAAGGCCCAGGGCGAGGCGGTGGACATCGGCGGCTACTACGCGCCGGATGCCGAGCTGACCACGGCGGTGATGCGACCGAGCACGACGTTCAACGCCGCGCTGGACGCCGCGGCAGGCTGAGCCGGCCGCCGACCTGCGCAAACGGGCCCCGCTTGTAGGGTTGGGGCATGAGCGGGACGAAGCTGTCCAACAAGATCAAAGTCGACGGCACGGTCGTTGAGCTCGATGGCGACGAGATGACCCGGGTCATCTGGCGGCTCATCAAAGACATGCTCATCTTCCCCTACCTCGACATCAACCTGGACTACTACGACCTGGGCATCGAGAACCGCGACGCCACCGACGACCAGGTGACGATCGACTCGGCGTACGCTATCAAGAAATACGGCGTGGGGGTCAAGTGCGCGACCATCACCCCCGACGAGGCCCGGGTCAAGGAATTCAACCTCAAGCACATGTGGCTGTCGCCGAATGGCACCATCCGAAACATTTTGGGCGGCACCATTTTCCGCGAGCCCATCGTGATCTCCAATGTGCCGCGGCTGGTTCCGGGCTGGACCAAACCGATCGTCATCGGCCGGCACGCGTTCGGCGACCAGTATCGGGCCACGAACTTCAAGGTCGATAAACCCGGCACCGTGACGCTGACCTTCACGCCCGAGGACGGCAGCGAGCCGATCGTGCACGAGATGGTGACCATGCCCGCCGACGGCGGCGTGGTGATGGGAATGTACAACTTCAAGAAATCCATCCAGGACTTCGCCCGCGCCTCGTTCGCCTATGGGCTGCAACAGAACTACCCGGTGTACCTGTCGACCAAGAACACCATCCTCAAGGCCTACGACGGCATGTTCAAAGACGAGTTCGAGCGCATCTACGACGAGGAGTTCAAGGACAGGTTCGAAGAAGCCGGGCTGTTCTACGAGCACCGGCTGATCGACGACATGGTGGCCGCCTGCCTGAAGTGGGAGGGCGGCTACGTGTGGGCGTGCAAGAACTACGACGGCGACGTGCAGTCCGACACCGTCGCGCAGGGCTACGGCTCGCTGGGCTTGATGACCTCGGTGCTGATGACCGCCGACGGCAAGACGGTGGAGGCCGAAGCCGCGCACGGCACCGTCACCCGCCACTTCCGGCAGTACCAGGCCGGCAAACCCACTTCGACGAACCCGATCGCCTCCATCTTCGCCTGGACCCGCGGACTGCAGCACCGCGGTGACCTGGACAACACCCCCGAGGTGACCCGGTTCGCCCAGAAGCTGGAGCAGGTCGTCGTCGCCACCGTCGAGGGCGGTCAGATGACCAAGGACCTGGCGTTGCTCATCGGCGAGGATCAGGCCTGGCAGACCAGCGAGGAGTTCCTCGGCTCGATCGCCGACAACCTCAAGAAGGCCCTCGCCTAGCTTCGGCGCCCGCCGAACGTGCGCTCACGGCGGAGATTCGCCCGAAATGTCGCCGTGGCCGCACGTTCGGCGCGGGGCTAGCTGGCCGGCGGGGCTTCGGCGCCCGGAACGTATCGGTCGAGGAACTCGGTGATGGTTTCGGTGACCCGACCGGGCGCCTCGAACATCGGGATATGACCCAGTCCGTCGAGGGTGGTGATCTGGCTGCCGGCGGGCAGCTGGGCCTGGAAGTAGCGGTGCGACCGCGGGCCGGGAAACACCCGGTCCTTTTCGCAGATCACCAGGTGCGCGGGCACCGCCGTCTGGGCCAGCTCCACCAGCCCCGGCAGCAGCAGCGTCTTGATCAGCAGCTGAAAGTACGCCGGGCAGTGCGTCACGTCGTCGATGATCGCCACCAGCTCGGGTTCGCTGACCCCGTCCGGTGGCCCACTGATGGGCAGGGTGGCCAGCCGCCGACTCCACGGCAGCCGCAACACCCGCGGCCCCAGCAGTGTGGCCAGCGCCCACACCGGCAGGCCCGCAACGAACTTGGCGATCACCTCGAACTTGGTGGGGCTCCACCGGGTCCAGCCGCCGGCCGGGGCGATCCCGGTGACGGTGCGCGCCCGGCCGCGCCGTTCCAGTTCGAACGCCACCCAGCCGCCCAGCGAGTTGCCGACCAGGTGGGCGGTGTCCCAGCCCAGTTCGTCGAGTTGCCGCTCGACGTGGTCGGCCAGCACGTGGGAGCTGAGAAACCAGGTGCCGGCGTCCGGCCCGCCGTTGTGGCCCGCCATGGTGGGGGCGAACACCTCATAGCGGCCGGTGTCGGCGAGTTGGCGGGCCACCGTGTCCCACACCAGCTGGGAAATCAGGAACGGGTGCAGCAGCAGGACCGGTTCTCCGGTACCCAGATGGATCGGCGCGCGCGTGGTCGGGGGCATGCGCCCGACATTATGGCGATACCGCCGGTACCGCAATAGTTGACGCGGCGGTCACCCGGGCCACTTCCGCACCTCGTTTTCGCCGAGATCGACGTTTCCGGGGCGCCGTCTCGCGTTTTGTCTCCAAAACGTCGATCTCGGCGCAACAGGCGGGTGGAGGGGCGGCCCCGCTACCGCCGGCGGTAGGGCGCCAGGTAGGCCGGCAGCGCGGTGCCGGGGTCCAGGTCGTCGGCCGGCTCGGCGGGCGCGGCGGACACTGCCAGCGGCACCACGCCGGCCCAGTGCGGCAGCGCAAGATCCTCGGGATCGTCGACCGGGCCCCCGCTGCGCACCTTGGCGGACACCTCGACCAGATCCAGCGCCAGCACCGCGGTCGCGGCGAGTTCGCGGTCGTTGGGCGGCCTGGTCTCGGCGGACCGGCCGGGTGCGACGTGGTCGACCAGTGCCGCCAGCGCCCCGAGCTTTTCGGCCCGGTCGGTGACCAGCCGGGCCGCACCGAGCACCACCACCGAGCGATAGTTCATCGAATGGTGCATCGCCGAGCGGGCCAGCACCAGCCCGTCGACCAGGGTGATCGTGACGCACACCGGCAGGCCCTCCGGCGCGGCGGCCGCCGCCAACACCGGGCCGCCGCCGGTGGAACCGTGCAGGTAGAGCGTCTCGCCGCGGCGGGCGTGGGTGGTGGGCAGCACCACCGGGCGCTCGCCGTGCAGGTAGCCCAGGTGGCAGATCACCGCCTCGTCGATGATGCCGTGCACGGTGTCCCGGTCGTAGCGCGCCCGTTCCCGGTACCGGGTGGGGGTGGTCCGCGGCGTCGGCGAGTACGTCATGACAGTTGCCTATACTTTCGTACTAGTACAGAATTATCTTCGTGCCAGTACAGTACAGGATCAGCGGTGCCAGCGCCGAGGCGATTGCCGCCGACATCGAAGAGGGCATCTCGGCGGGGGCGCTGGCACCCGGCGCCGCGCTGCCGCCGATCCGGGAGCTGGCCGGCCAGCTGGGCGTCAACCCCAACACCGTGGCCGCCGCCTACCGGCTGCTGCGCCACCGCGGGGCCGTGGAGACCGCGGGCCGGCGCGGCACCCGGGTGCGTGACCGCCCGGCGACCACCCCGCGGTCGCTGCGCGGGCTGGCCATCCCGGCCGGGGTGCGGGACCTGTCGACCGGTACCCCGCACCCGGGGCTGCTGCCGATCGCGACCGCCCGGCCGGCGCTGCCCGCCACGCCGGTGCTGTACGGCCAGCCGCCGATCGCACCGGAGCTGGCCGACTACGCCCGCGCCAGCCTGGGCGCCGACGGGGTGCCGGCCGAGCACCTGGCGGTGACTTCGGGTGCCCTGGACGGGATCGAGCGGGTGCTCGCCGCCCACTTGCGTCCCGGCGACCGGGTGGCCGTCGAGGACCCGGGCTGGGCCAACCTGTTGGATTTGCTGGGCGCACTGGGACTTTCACCGGAGCCGGTCGGGGTCGACGACGACGGGCCGCTGCCCGCCGACCTGACCCGGGCGCTGGGTCGCGGCGCCCGGGCGGTGGTGATCACCAGCCGCGCGCAAAACCCCACCGGCGCAGCCGTTTCCGCGGGGCGGGCGGACGCGCTGCGCGCGGTGTTGGCCGCGTCGGACCGCGAGGTGCTGGTCGTCGAGGACGATCACTGCGCCGGCATCGCCGGGGCGCCGCTGCATCCACTGGCCGGGGCGACGCGGCACTGGGCGTTCGTGCGGTCGGTGGCCAAGGCGTTGGGGCCGGATCTGCGGCTGGCGCTCGTGGCTGGTGACCAGCGCACCATCGAGCGGGTGCACGGCCGGTTGCGGCTCGGCCCGGGCTGGGTCAGCCAGCTGCTCCAGCAGCTGGCCGTCGCGCTGTGGCGCGACGCCGCCGCGCGGCGCATGGTGGCCGACGCTGAGGCCGCCTACCGCCGCAACCGCGCGCGGCTGTGCACGGCGCTGACCGACCGCGGCCTGGCGGCGCACGGCCGATCCGGACTCAACGTGTGGATCCCGGTGCCCGACGAAACCACCGCGCTGACACGGCTGTTGGCGGCGGGCTGGGCGGCCGCCCCGGGCAGCCGGTTCCGGATTGGCGGCGGGCCGGGCATCCGGATCACCATCGCCGAACTCGACCCCGCCGACATCGACGCCCTGGCCGACGCCGTCGCTGACGCCGCGCACGGCACCGGTCGCGCCAGCGTGTGACCGACCCGGTCCCGGCCGATTGGGCGCGGGGACGTATTAGCGCCGTGCAATAATCTCGCGGGTAAGGCGATGACGTTGCAGGAAGCCGGTGCAAATCCGGCGCGGTCCCGCCACTGTCATCGGGGAGCGACCCTCATCAGCCACGGCGTGAGCTGGAAGGCGAGGCGAGCGGTGATCCGAGAGCCAGGATACTGGCGTCATCGCGTCCTGCGACCCGGGGCGGTGTACCCCGAGAGAGCTGACGATCACCCGTGTCACGTGAATCGTGGATGGCCGCCGCACTGTCGGATTCGATCTGGGACGGCTTCCGGTGACCGCACCGATATGGCTGGCCTCGCCGCCGGAGGTGTGGTCGGCGTTGTTGTCCAGCGGCCCCGGCCCGGCGCCGTTGTTGGCAGCGGCGGGGGCGTGGACCTCGCTGAGCACCGAATACGCCGAGACCGCCGACGAGTTGACCGCCCTGCTGGGCTCGGTGCAAGCCGGGGCCTGGGAGGGCCCGACGGCCGAAAGCTATCTGGCCGCGCACGCGCCGTATCTGGCGTGGCTGCTGCAGCAAAGCGCCGAGAGCGCGGCGCGGGCCGCCCAGCATGAGACGGTGGCCTCGGCCTACACCGCCGCGGTGGCGGGGATGCCGACGTTGGCGGAGCTGGGCGCCAACCACGCCACCCACGCGACGTTGGTGGGCACGAACTTCTTTGGCATCAACACGATTCCGATCGCGTTGAACGAGGCCGACTACGTGCGGATGTGGATTCAGGCGGCCACCGTGATGAGCGGCTACGACGGGGTGGCCACCACGACGCTGTCGGCCGCACCGGATAGCACCGCGGCGCCCACGATCATGAAAGCCGACACCACCGAGTCGTCGTCCTCGCAGCCGCCCACGTGGTTTGAAGACCTGCAGAAGTATTTGGAAGGCCTGTTCCCGCAGCCGTCGTATCCCGACACCGGCGACTTCCCGCTGTACCAGGAGCTTTTGGACTTCTTCGACAAGATCGGTTTCACCGACATCACCGACCCGTTCCAGGGCTTCTTCAACTGGCTCAACGGTGCCGGGGCGTCGTGGCTGCCGCCCCCGGGTGTGCCCGGGTCGTGGCTGGGTTGGACCGGCAATCCGCTGAGCTATCTGAACCCCGCGAACATCGCCTACATCCTGTCGGTGCCGCTGGACCCGGGGTCGTTCGCCGCGTTCACCAGCATGGTCATCGTCGACGACATGCTGGCGATCCTGTACACCGCGGTGTTCAATCCGCAAGCGCTGGTCCTGGTCGTGCCGTTGGCCACCGTCGAGATGATCGGGTCCACGATCGGCAACACCGTTCAGCTGCTGCATTACCTGATCCAGCAGACCGTGCTGGTGCCGGTGATCGCGGCGCTGGCGGCCAGCTCGACGCTGCTGGCCCCGCCGGCGCTGCTCGGCGGCTTCGGGTTGGCGGCGCTGGCCAAGCTGGCCCCGGCGGCGGTCGCGCCGGTGCTGCCGCCGGCCGCGCCGCCGCCGGCGACGCCGGTGGTGCTCACCCTGCCCAC
>NZ_MLQM01000184.1:0-10847 GCF_001854525.1 Mycobacterium talmoniae | reverse complement strand
CGCATCTCGTGGATGGTGCCCTGCAACTCGTGCATTTCACCGACCATGTCGTGGGTGATGCCGGACAGCTCGGTCATCAACGCATACATGTGCTTCATGGTCTGGACGGTCTTGCCCATTTCCTCGGCCTGGATCTTCATGTCGGCCATGCGGTCCTTCATCAGCTTCATGTTCTGCAGCTGGCCCACGCCCTGCATGCTGATCTGAAATGGGATCGAGGTGTGTTCGATCGGGGTGCCCTGCGGTCGGGTGATCGCCTGCACCCGGGCGATGCCCTTCACCCGGAAGACCGCCTTGGCCACCTTGTCGATGACCAGGAAGTCCGCCGGGTTGCGCATGTCGTGGTCGGCCTGGATGAGCAGCAGCTCCGGGTTCATCCGGGATTGATTGAAGTGCCGATCGGCGGCCGCAAACCCTTGGTTGGCCGGAATGTCTTGCGGGATGTATTTGCGGTCGTCGTAGCTGGTCCGGTAGCCCGGCAGGGCCGCCAGCCCGACGATCGCGATGGCCATCGACGCGGCCAGGACGGGCCCCGGCCACCGGACGATCGTGGTGCCGATCCGCCGCCAGGCCCGAATCCGCATCGCACGCTTGGGTTCGACGAGCCCGAACCGGCTGCCGACGGCGACGACGGCGGGCCCCAGCGTCAGCGCGACCGCCACCGCGACCAGCATCCCCACCGCACAGGGCACGCCCAGCGATTGGAAGTAGGGCATCCGGGTGAAGCTCAGGCAGTAGGTCGCGCCGGCGATGGTCAGGCCCGAACCCAGGATCACGTGGGCGGTCCCGTGGAACATGGTGTAGTACGCGGATTCTCGGTCTTCGCCGGCCTGGCGTGCCTCTTGATAGCGGCCGAAAAGGAAGATGGCGTAGTCGGTTCCGGCCGCGATCGCCAGCGAGGTCAGCAGGTTGGTCGCGAACGTGGAGAGCCCGACGATGTGGTGGTGGCCGAGCAGCGCGACGACGCCACGCGCCGCCGCCAACTGGACGCCCACCATCGCCAACAGCAGCAGCACCGTGGCGAGCGAACGGTAGAACACCAGCAGCATGATGGTGATCACCGCGAAGGTGACCAGGGTGATCTTCACCATGCTGCTGTCCCCGGCATGCTGCATATCGGACTGCAGCGCCCCCGAGCCGGTGACATAGACCTTGAGGCCGGCCGGTGGTGGCGTCTCGGCGACGACGTGGCGGACCGCGTCGATCGATTGGGTCGCCAGCGTCTCGCCCATATTGCCGGCGAGATTCACCTGAACGTAGGCGGCCTTACCGTCTTTGCTTTGCGCCCCCGACTCGGTGAGCGGATCGCCCCAGAAATCCTGCACGTGCTGGACGTGACGGGTGTCGGCGCGCAAGCTCTGCATCAGCCCGTCGTAGTAATCGTGTGCCTGCGACCCGAGTGGGCGGTCGCCCTCCAACACGATCATCGCGACGTTGTCGGAGTCGGACTCGCCGAATACCCGGCCCATGGTCTTCATCGCCTGCATCGACGGGGCGCTGGCGGGGCTCAACGAGACCGCGTTTTGCTGCCCCACCTCTTCCAACTGGGGCGCGGCGGTGTTCACGACGAACGCGATCGCCAACCACCCCAGGACGATGGGAACCGCGAGTCGCCGGATCCACCGCCCCAGCAATGAACCGCGCGGGTGCCCGTGGGGGGAGTGCGCGCCGGTCATTCGGTCTCCTTCGCCGGGAGGTCGGCATTACCGACGGTGTTTAACGCACTCCTTGTGCGTAACGGGACGCTACCGTTGGCCGCTTTCCGGCGCAACGCACACGTTGTGCGTTATCCTGGGCGTCGTGGAGCAGGTGCAGTTCAAACGTGCCCGCACCGAGGAGCACAAGCGTCAGCGCGCGGCGACCTTGATGGAGGCGGCGCGTTCGCTCGCGCTGGCAACCGGGGCGGCGTCGGTGACCCTCACCGCGGTGGCTGAGCGCGCTGGCGTGCACCATTCCGCGGTGCGCAGGTACTTCAGCTCACACCAAGACATCTTGTTGCATTTAGCAGCGGAAAGCTGGACGCGATGGTCGGACACGGTGTGCGCGGAACTGCGGGCGCCGGGTCCGATGTCGCCGGCTCGGCTCGCCGCGACATTAGCCAACGCCTTGGTCGGCGAACCCCTCTTCTGCGATTTGCTGGCCTGTCTTCCCGTGCGCTTGGAGCGGGAGGTGAACGTCGAGCAAGTTGTTGAGTTCAAGCGGGTTTGTTACCCGGCGGTGATGTCGCTCACCGACGCCGTCGAGCGTGCCTTACCGGCGCTCGGACGCCAAGGAGCGGTCGACATGGTGAGCGCCGCCACCGCGCTGGCCGGTGCACTGTGGCAAGCCGCCCACCCATCCGAAGCGGTGGCGCACGCGCTCGACGCGGAGCCGGTCGCTCCACCGGAATGGAACGTCGACTTCGAGCCCACGCTGACCCGATTGCTCACGGCGACCTGTGTGGGGCTGGTCGCCTAGGGATTGCGGCCCAGTCAGGCGGGATGGGCGGCGAACCACTCGAGCAACAGGTCGGCAACGGTGTCCGGCCGCTCGTCCATCAGCCAATGCGACACGCCGGCCAGGGTTTCGAACCGATACTCGGCGCTGACAAAACGGCCGCAGCCGCGGGCGCCCGCGGCGGCCAGGGCGGGGTCGTGATCGCTCCACAGGTACATCGTCGGGACGGTGATCCTTTGGCGCACATCGCGGATATCCGAAAAGGGCAGCGCGCGATACCAGTTCAGGGCGGCGGTGAGCGCGCCGGGCTCGGTCATGGCCCGCGCGTCACGCTCGGCGGCGTCACGGGTCTGGCCGCCGGCCTGCAAAACCCGGGACAGCCGAGCGGCCCGACCGCCCGCGCCGAGGAAAAGCCGCTCGGGCAGCCAGGGCAGCTGGAAGAACAGCATGTACCAGGACGCCAGACCCTGCCGGCTGGTCACCAGCGCCCGGGTGAACGCGCCGGGGTGCGGCACCGACAGCGGTGTCACCGTCGCCAGACGCTTGGGGTGCCGTGCCGCCACGCCCCAGGCCACCGCGGCGCCCCAGTCGTGGCCGACCAGGTGCACCCGCGCCGCGCCGGCGGCGTCGATCAGCGCGGCGGCGTCCTCGACGAGTTCGGCCAGCCGGTAATCGCGGCGGCGGGTCGGGCGAGCGCCCGGCGAGTAGCCGCGTTGATCGGGCGCCAGGCAGCGGTAGCCGCGCTCGGTCAGCCGCGGGATGACGGCGTCCCAACAGGTATGGTGCTGCGGGAAGCCGTGCAACAACACCACCACCGGACCGTCGGCCGGCCCGGCCTCGCGAACATCGAAGACCAGATCACCGCGACGGTAGCGATCCATGTACGCAGCCCCTTCCGGCGCCCGACTCAGCGGGTCCCGTCGATGCTACGCAAGGCTGACCGGCATCCGTTTGATGCCATGCACGAAGGTGCTGTGCACATATTCCGGCTCGCCCAGCGTCACCTCGGGCACCCGGGTCACCAACTCGTAGAACAGGTGCCGCAGCTCCATCCGGGCCAGCTGATTGCCCAGGCAGAAGTGCGCTCCGCCGCCGCCGTAGCCGTGGTGCGGGTTGGGTGCGCGGCTGATGTCGAAGTCGTGCGGCCGGTCGAACACCGCCTCGTCGCGGTTGGCCGAACAATAGAACAGCGCCACCTTCTCCCCGGCCTTGATCGGCGTCCCGGCCACCTCGGTGTCGACCAGCGCGTGCCGCGCGAACGCGATGACCGGCGTCGACCAGCGCACGAATTCCTCCACCGCCGCGTCGATCCGGTTGTCGAAGTCGGCGGCCAGCCAGACGCGCTGCTCGGGGCGGTCGATGAGCGCCTTGAAGGCATGCGAGGTGGCCTGTTTGGTGGTGTCGTTGCCGGCCGAACCGAGCAGCACCATGAACGCGCCGATCTCCTCGTCGCTGAGCCGATGCCCGTCGACCTCCGCGTTGACGATCTCGGTCATCAGGTCCTCGTGCGGCTCCGCGCGGCGCAGTTTGGCCAACTCGACGCCGGCGCCGGTCAGCACGCCGAGTTGCGTCATGAGGTGGACGGCGCGGTCCTCCAGCGCGGCGTACTCGTCGTCGCTGCCGGCGAAGAGGCTCTCGGCGGCGTAGGCGACCGCTTCCTGGTCGGCGGGATCGATCCCGATCATGTCCGAGATGGTGCGCATCGGCAGTTTGCCCGAACAGCTTGCCACGAAGTCGATCTGGTCACCGGAGGCGAGGTCCGCCAGCAACCCGTCGACCACCTCGCGGGCATTGGCGCGGATCTGGTTCTCGATGCGCCGAATCTGGCGGGGCGTGAAGGCGGCGCTGATCAGCCGCCGGTAGCGGGTGTGCTCGGGGGCATCCATGGTCAGAAAGAAGCTGATGCCGCGTTGAATCTCGGCCGGCATCGGGTCGACGCTGACTCCGAGGCTGGAGCCGAACAACTCGGTGTGCTGGCTGATGTATTTGACGTCGGCGTGCCGGGTCGCCGCCCAGTAGCCGGTCTCCTCATGCGGGAAGATGCCCGGAATCGGACGATGCCAGCTCAGCCCGGTCTCGGCGCGTAACGCCGCGAACGTGTCGTCCCGAGTGCGAAAGTCGTTGTCCCAGAACTCGGGCGCCGAGATGTCGCGCTGGTGGTAGGGGTGCGGTGAGACGGGTGGGCTGTCTACGGTCATGGCGTCTTTCTCGGTCGGCGAATCAGGGCTGAACCGGTGGTCCGGCGGTGAGCGCGGTGATGTAGCCACCGTCGACGTGGATGTCCTGGCCGGCGCCCACGACCACGATCCTGCGCTGCTGCGCCATGTGCCCGACCCTCCTGGCCCGCGATGCCGAATGTGCGACGGTAAGGATGACTGTAATCAATTCCGGGTGGCCGGACAATCACCGCCGGCCGAGAAATTGACAGTGCTACCGTTGGCCTTACCGGAGGGTTCCGCGGTCTGGGTGAGCGGCCGCCGAATCCGGCCCGCGGAACCCGTCGTGAAGGTGATACGGACATGAGCGCAACCGAGGAACGGATCGATCGGCAGGCCGCGCTGCGCGCCCAGCTGCAGCGACAGCGGCAAGCGTTCCTTCACGAGGGCCCGCCCAGCGCGGCGACCCGGCGCCGCCGCATCGACCGGCTGCTGGCCCTGGTGCTGGACAACACCGACGCCTTCACCGAAGCGATGGCCGAAGACTTCGGCACCCGGTCCAAGGCGGCGTCGCTGTTCACCGAGGTGGTCGGCATCATCCCGGTGATCGAACACACCAGAGCCCATGTGGCGCAGTGGATGCGGTCGACGGCGCTGATGCGGGCGGCGCGGCTGGCCGGCCTGCGCGCCGAGGTGCAGCCCACCCCGGTGGGGGTGGTCGGCATCATCGGCCCGTGGAACTTCCCGCTGAACCTGGTGGTGCTGCCGGCTGCGGCGGCGTTCGCGGCGGGCAATCGGGTGATGATCAAGATGTCCGAGATCACCGGGCATACCGCGCGGCTGATGAGCGACCTGGCGCCGCGCTATTTCGACGCCGACGAACTGGCGGTCGTCACCGGCGGACCCGAGGTGGCGGCGACGTTCGCGGCGCTGCCGTTCGACCACCTGTTCTTCACCGGCTCACCGTCGGTGGGCGCGCTGGTGGGCGGCGCCGCCGCGGCCAACCTGGTTCCGGTGACGCTGGAGCTCGGCGGGAAGAATCCGGTGGTCGTCGCCCCCGACGCCGACCTGCGCCGGGCGGCCGCGCGCATCGCGGCCGCCCGGATGGTCAACGGGGGACAGGTCTGCGTGTGTCCCGACTACGTGCTGGTGCCCCACGACCGCATCGACACCTTCGTCGAGGTGGCCCGGGAGACGCTGCGCGGCATGTTTCCCACCATCGCCACCAACGGCGACTACTGCTCGAGTGTGAACGCGGCGAATTTCGACCGGGTGCTGGGCCTGATCGACGACGCCCGGTCCCACGGCGCCACCGTCGAAACCGTCGCTCCGGCAGGAGAACTGTTGCCCGATCGGCGGGCCCGCAAGATCGCGCCCACCATCGTCCGCGACGTCGACGAGCGGATGCGAATCGCCGAGGAAGAGATCTTCGGCCCGGTGCTGGTGGTGCAGGGCTACACCGACCTGACCGCGGCCATCGACTACATCAACGCCCGCCCGGCGCCGCTGGTGGCGTACTGGTACGGACCCGACAACGAGGATTTCCGCGGCTTCATCCGCCGCACCCGCAGCGGCGGGGTGGCGCGCAATGACTTCGCCGCCCAGATGATTCCGTCGGCGGCCCCGTTCGGTGGCGTCGGCCGCAGCGGCATGGGCGCCTACCACGGCAAGGCCGGCTTCGACGCGTTCAGCCACTACCGCACCGTGGTGGGCTCCGACCTGCCGTTCAGCCTGACCGGCACGGCCGCGCCGCCGTTTCGCCGCCCGATGCGGCTCTACGCCGACGCCACGCTGCGCCGGGCCCGCAACCGCACCCGGCGTCGGCTGCGCGGGGGCTAGACGGGTGTGGCGCCGAACGTGTACTCAGACCGAAAAATCGGCCCGAAACTCGCGCTCAGTACACGCTCGGCGCATAACGCATGCGGCTAGCCCTCGATGGCCTGCTCGCGGGCCCAGCGGTAGTCGGCCTTGCCGGCCGGGCTGCGCACGATGACCTCCCGGAACACCACCGCCTTGGGCAGCTTGTAGCGGGCGATGGACGTCGCGGCGTGCTCGATGAGCGCGGCGGCGTCCGCGGCGGCACCGTCGGCCAACGCCACCACCGCGACCACCTCCTGACCCCAACGCTCGCTGGGCCGGCCGGCGACCACCACGTCGACCACGGCCGGATGCGACGCGATCGCCATCTCGACCTCCTCGGCGAAGATCTTTTCCCCGCCGGAGTTGATCGTCACCGAGTCGCGGCCCAGCAGCTCGACGGTGCCGTCGGGCAGGTGCCGGGCCCGGTCGCCGGGCACCGCGTGCCGCACCCCCTCGATCACCGGGAAGGTGGCCGCGGTCTTGGCGGCATCCCCCTTGTAGCCCAGCGGCACATAGCCCCGCTGCGCCAGCCAGCCCAGCCCCTCGTGCGCCGGCGGCAGGATCGAGCCGAGATCCTCGGCCACCACACAGGTATCCGGTCCGGCGGCGAACTTTCCGGTGGACACCGCCCCGGAAGTGGACAGGTGATGCATCTGCGCGCCGGTCTCCGAGGAGCCGACGCCGTCGACGATCATCGCGTTGGGCAACGCCTCGATCAGCTGCTGTTTGACCGACGGGGTCAGCAGCGCGCCGCCGTTGGCCACCACCGCCAGCGACGACACGTCGGCGGTCCCGTTGTTGATCGCGGCCACCAACGGGCGGGCCATCGCGTCGCCGACCACCGTCACCACCATCACCTTTTCGCGTTCGATCGCGCGCACCACGTCGTCGGCGTCGAAATGGTCGACGATCGACGGGAACACCAGCGTCTGGCCGGAATTGATCGCGGTCATCACCGCCCACTGCGCGGCGCCGTGGATCAGCGGCGGCAGGATCATCAGCTTGGTGCCCGGGTTCTCCTGCACCCCGGCCACGATCTGGGCGATCGAGCCGACTGGCTCCCCGGTCATCAGGTTGCGGCCGCCGAACGACGTCATGAAGATGTCGTGCTGACGCCACAGCACCCCCTTGGGCATCCCGGTGGTGCCGCCGGTGTATAGCACGTACAGGTCGTCGGGGCACGGGGTCACCGGCGGCGGCTGCGGGGCGGTGGCTTCGATGATGCTCTCGTAGTCCACCGCGCCGTCGAGCAGGGCGTTGCCGGAGTCGTCGGCGATCTGGATCAGCACCTTGAGCTGCGGAAGCTCGGGCAGCACCTCGGCCAGCGTCGGTGCGAACACCGCGTGGTACACCAGCGCCGTCGCGCCGGAATCGGCCAGCAGGTAGGCCAACTCGTTTTTGACGTAGCGGTAGTTGACGTTGAACGGGGCCACCCGGGCCCGGAAGGTGGCCAGCAGCGTCTCGACGAACTCGTTGCCGTTGTAGGCGTAGATGCCGAGCAGGTCCTGGCCGGTCTCGTGGCCGGCCAGCGCCGACCGCTCGGTGTGGCACCCCAACCCCTGGGCGTGCAGGTAGGCGGCCAGCCGGTTGGCCCGGTCGACGATCTGCGCGTAGGTGTAGCGGCGGTCGCCCTGGATGACCAGCTCACGGTCGGGAATCGAGGCCGCGATGGCGTCGACGACGGCCGGCACGGTGAATTGCGCGGTGTCCGTGTGCGCTTCAGCGGCCTCGACGGTGTCCGACATCATGCCTCCAGATCAGATCGGGTCCGGTGTCGTGCAAACCGTACCGCCCACGGTTGTGCGCTCGGTCACCGCCGCCATGCGTGCAGCAGATCGGCGGTGGTGGTGACCGTGGCCAGCAGCGCCAGGGTGTGCTCGATGACGGCCCGGCCGTACGCGGCGGGCACGCCGGCCACCGCGTCGCGGGGCAGCACCACCCGGTAGGCCGCATTGACCGCGTCCATCACCAGGTTGGGGATGGCCACGTTCAGGGATACCCCGACCGGGACGACGGTCGTCACGCCCAGGTTGCGCAGGATCGGGTCCAGGTCGGTGCCGCCCATCGGGCCCACCCCGTGCCAGCGGTGCAGCACCACATCATCGGGCTGCGGACCGAATTCGGGCAGCAGGGCCGCGCCGGGGCTGCCCGGGGCGATCGCCACAGCGCGGCGCCCGGCGGCGAACAGCCGCGCGTTGTGGTTGGCGCCTCGGCCGTCGGGGCGGCGCTGCACCAGGCAGTGCACGATCTGCACCCCGGCGGCGCGGGCCGCCGGCAGCAGCCGAGCGATGTTGGGCAGGGCTTCGCGGCGGGCCTCCGCGGCGAGGACTTGCAGGCCCGCGTCGGGGCCGACGACCGCGCCTTGCAGTTCCTGGGTGACGACGGCGGTGTGTCCGGGCGCCACCAGCTCCGCTAGCGGCGTCATACCGAGGCGGCGGTCTGGTCGACCGGCGGGACGTCGTAAAACTGGGTCGCCCACTTCCGCAGCGCCATATAGCCTTTCGCGTCGGTTTTGGACAGCGGCGGGCGTTCCACGTACTTCTGGTAGCGCCAGATCTGCAGATCGTCGAAGACGGTGGACAGGAACTGCTTTTCGATCAGGTCGCGCAGCCTGCCGGACGGCACGTCGGCGGTGTCGCCGGGGGTGCGGGGCCACCAGATGGAGTAGAACAAATCCGAGCACTCGTCGTCGACCGGCGTGCAGGTGAAGATCAGCCGGTGGTTTTGGGCGCCCTCGAAGACGCTGATCGCCCCGCCCAGGCCGAACAAGTGACTGTGGAATTTCAACGCGAGATCGTGCGCGTTGTCGCTGGTCGCATCCGGCCAACCGGCGACGAACTGCCATTCGTGGTCCACGATCTGCCAGTCCAGCACCCGGGGTGTCACCGTGGCGTGGTGCACGTACTCGAAATGAGCGCTGTCGGGGGCGTTTTCGGCCACGATCTGCGGATGCACCGGTTCGCGTTCGGCGCGCCGGGAAAACTCCGGGTACGCCCGGTAGTAGGCCGCGGGATCGGTCTCGAACTGCGGGAACTTGCGAAAGATGTCCGGCATCTCCCACTGCGGTTCGTTGCCGTCGGGGTGGTGCCACAGGAAGACGCAGTCGTACTGCTCGACCACCGGGTAGACGCGCAGCCGCAGCGCCCGGTTGGGCCGGTCCGGCTGATAGGGGATGTATTTGTTGCAGCCGTCGGGCCCCCACCGCCAGCCGTGAAACGGGCACTGCACGCAGTCGCCGACCACCTTGCCGCCGTGGCCGATGTGGGCGCCCAGGTGTTTGCAGTGCGCCTCCAGCACGTGCAGGTGCCCGGACTCGTCGCGGTAGGCCACCAGATCCTCGCCGAAATAGCGCAACGGCCGCACCTCGCCGACCGGGAACTCCGGTGACCAGCCGATCATGAACCAGCCGGTGACCTTCCAGGTAAACGGAACCTTCATCGCGTCGTCCTCCTGCCGCCGGGATACGGAATAGCTTACAGTAGCTATTACGAGTGTTATCCGAGTGGGAGGACGAACGTGGCGGAGTCCGACATAGAAGCGATCCGGCAACTCAAGGCCCGCTACTGCCGGTTCCTGGACACCAAGGACATCGACGCGTGGCGGGCGCTGTTCAGCCCGGATGTGGTGGTCAAACTCGACATGGCCGTCTCCGCCGGCGGGGCCGACGGCCAGACCGCGCCCCCCTTGCAGGGCCTGGAGGCGTTTGTGCCCGTCGTGCTGGGCGGTATCGGCGAGGCGGCCACCATGCACCACTGCCACACCCCGGAGATCGCGCTGACCTCGGCCAGCACCGCGACCGGCATCTGGGCGATGGAGGACCGGCTGATCTTCGCGGACGGTCGCGAGTTGCACGGCGCCGGGCATTACCACGAGAGCTACGAAAAGCGCGACGGCACCTGGCGGATCACCGCGTTGCACCTGACCCGGACGATCCTGCGGCTGATCGAACCACCGTCTCCCCAACCGCGGTGATGAACTCCAGGGCAGGAGCGCCGCAACGCCTCCCGCAGATCGTCCGTGGGCTGGGCGGGGTGCTGCCCCGCTCCGTCGACGCGCTGCGGCAATCGGGCGACTGGCACGCCGCCTCACCGCGCGGCGTGCGCCAACTGGGCGAGGCCATGCTCGACGAACTCACCCTGACCGGCATGACGCTGCTGGCGCCCGCGCCGACGCTGCAGCGTCCGCTGAGCGCCTGCGCGCCGGCGGCCGAGGAACTGGCCGGGCTGGGCATCGACCGCGCGCACGCCGACCCGGAGCCGTTGCGGGTGAAGGCCATTCGTCGGCGCCGGATCGGGACGCTGGCCTATGAGCGGGTCAGTTTCGAGCACGATCCGCGGCTGCCGGACACGCTGGCGGCCGCGCGCCTGGGCGGGCCCGCGACCGCGGAGGTCCACC
>NZ_MLQM01000183.1:0-10971 GCF_001854525.1 Mycobacterium talmoniae | reverse complement strand
GGTTCCCCGGTCTTGGCGGTGGCGGTGGCCATGGTGGTGGGTTCGGCGGCTTCGGCGGCGGCGGTCACGGTGGCGGCTTTCACTTCTGAGTCCGCAACTGTCACCCGCCGTTAGCCTGACGCTCAGCACCACGACGCGATTAGCTCATCGCGGCCCCCTACACAGGAGGCATGCGATGCACCGTCTTCGGCACGGGCTACCTCGGAGCGACCCACGCGGTCGGGATGGCGCAACTCGGCCACGACGTCATCGGCGTCGACATCGACCCCGGCAAGGTCGCCAAATTAGCCGGCGGTGACATCCCGTTCTACGAGCCGGGTCTGCGGAAGCTGCTGACCGAAAACCTTGCGGCCGGTCGACTGCGGTTCACCACGGACTACGAGCTGGCCGCCGAGTTCGCCGACGTGCATTTCCTGGGGGTGGGCACCCCGCAGAAGAAGGGTGAATACGGCGCCGACCTGCGCCATGTGCACGCCGTCATCGACGAACTGGTGCCCCGGCTGACCCGCTCGGCGGTCATCGTGGGCAAGTCGACCGTCCCGGTCGGCACCGCCGCGGAGTTGGCCGACCGGGCCCGGGCGCTGGCGCTCGGCGGAGTCGACGTCGAGGTGGCCTGGAACCCGGAATTTTTGCGGGAAGGCTTCGCGGTGCACGACACCTTGCACCCGGACCGCATTGTCGTTGGGGTGCAGCCGGATTCGACCTGCGCGGAAGTCGCCCTGCGCGAGTTGTACGCCCCGATGCTCGATGAGGGTGTGCCGTTGTTGGTCACCGATCTGCAGACCGCGGAGCTGGTCAAGGTGTCCGCCAATGCCTTTCTGGCGACCAAGATTTCGTTCATCAACGCGATCTCCGAGGTGTGCGAGGCGGCCGGCGCCGACGTCACCGTGCTGGCCGACGCGCTGGGCTACGACCCGCGCATCGGCCGCAAGTTCCTCAACGCCGGGCTCGGATTCGGCGGCGGCTGTCTGCCCAAAGACATTCGCGCCTTCATGGCCCGCGCCGGCGAGCTCGGCGCCGACCAGGCGCTGACCTTCCTGCGCGAGGTGGACAGCATCAACATGCGCCGGCGCACCCGGATGGTGGAGCTGGCCACCACCGCCTGCGGCGGCTCCCTGCTGGGCGCCAACATCGCCGTGCTGGGCGCCGCGTTCAAACCCGAATCCGACGACGTGCGGGATTCGCCGGCGCTCAACGTCGCCGGCCAGTTGCAGCTCAACGGCGCCACCGTCAACGTCTTCGACCCGAAGGCGTTGGACAACGCGCACCGGCTCTACCCCACCCTGAGCTACGCGGTGTCGGTGGCCGAGGCCTGCGACCGCGCCGACGCGGTGCTGGTGCTCACCGAGTGGCCCGAGTTTGTCGACCTGGACCCCGACGAACTCGCCGAGCGGGTCCGCGCCCGCGTCATCGTCGACGGCCGCAACTGCCTGGATGTGCAGCGCTGGCAGCGCGCCGGTTGGCGGGTGCACTGCCTGGGGCGCCGCGTAACGTAACGCACGTGGATTTTGCGGCGGCACTTCTCAACGAAAACCGCGCATTCGGTGAATTGGTGCGCGCGGGCGACCCGGCAACCCCGATACCGACCTGCCCGGAATGGACCCTCAAGCAGCTGTTCCGCCATGTCGGCCGCGGCGAACGCTGGGCGGCGCAAATCGTCACCGAGCGACGCGACGACTACCTCGACCCCCGGACCATCGAGGGCGGCAAGCCGCCGGAGGACCTCGACGGTGCGATCGACTGGCTGTATGACGGGTCGCGGCAACTGGTCGACGCCGTCGAGCAGAGCGGCCCCGACACCCCGGTCTGGACTTTCCTGGGGCCGCGGCCGGCCGGCTGGTGGCTACGGCGCCGCTGCCACGAGATTCTGCTGCACCGGGCCGATGCAGCACTGGCGCTGGGGCAGTCCTTCACCGCCGCGCCCGAGCTCGCCGCCGACGGCCTCAGCGAGTTGCTGGACCTGACCACCGCGCTGGCCGGCGCACGCGGGCGGCCGCTGTCGCTGGCCGCGGATCAGACCGTGCACCTGCACGCCACCGACCCGGGGCTGGGGGAGCAGGGCGAGTGGACGATCAGCGCCGCCGACGGCCGCCTCCGCTGGGCCCACTCGCACGGTAAGGGCAGCGTGGCTGTGCGCGGCAGCGCCACCGACCTGCTGTTGGCGGTGTCGCGGCGAGTCCTGGTCACCGACACCGAAGCCGAGGTGTTCGGCGACGTCACCGTATGGCAGAACTGGCTGGACCATACGGCTTTCTGATCGGCACACGGTAGTTTCACACCATGACCACATCGGAGATCGCCACCGTCCTGGCCTGGCACGACGCGCTGACCACCGCCGACCTGGACACGTTGCTGAAGCTGTCCAGCGAGGACATCGAAGTCGGCGACGTGCACGGTGCCGGGCAGGGCCACCGGGCGCTGCGCGAGTGGGCCGGCTCCGCCAAGATCACCGCCGAATTGGGCCGGATGTATGTGCACAACGGCGTCGTGGTGGTCGAACTGCTGCCCGAGAGCCCCGAGGACACCACCGCGGCGGCCGCATTCCGGGTGGTGCACGACCACGTCACCTCGATCTTCCGGCACGACGACTTGTCCTCGGCGCTGACCGCCACCGAACTCACCGAGGCCGACCGCGTCGACTGAGGCGTTTAGGCTCAACGTATGCGCGGGATCATCCTGGCCGGCGGCTCCGGCACCCGGCTGTATCCGATCACCCTGGGCGTCAGCAAACAGCTGCTGCCGGTCTACGACAAGCCGATGATCTACTATCCGCTATCCACGCTGATGATGGCCGGCATTCGGGACATCCAGGTGATCACCACCGCCCACGACGCCCCCTACTTTCATCGGTTGCTCGGCGACGGTGCCGCGTTCGGGATCAACTTGAGCTACGCGGTCCAGGACCGACCCGAAGGCCTGGCGCAGGCGTTCGTCATCGGCGCTGACCACATCGGCACCGACTCGGTGGCATTGGTGTTGGGCGACAACATCTTCTACGGCCCTGGTCTGGGCACCAGTCTGAGTCGCTTCCAAAGCGTCAGCGGCGGAGCGATCTTCGCCTACTGGGTGGCCAACCCGTCCGCCTACGGGGTGGTCGAATTCGGCGCCGACGGGATCGCGGTGTCGGTGGAGGAGAAACCGGCCACCCCCAAATCCCACTACGCGGTGCCCGGCCTGTACTTCTACGACAACGACGTCATCGAAATCGCCCGCGGGTTACGGCCTTCCGCGCGGGGCGAATACGAGATCACCGAGATCAACCAGACCTACCTCAACCAGGGCCGGCTCAGGGTGGAGGTGCTGGCCCGCGGCACCGCCTGGCTGGACACCGGAACCTTTGATTCGCTGCTGGACGCCAGCGACTACGTGCGCACCATCGAGCGCCGGCAGGGCCTGAAGATCAGCACCCCCGAGGAAGTGGCCTGGCGGATGGGCTTCATCGACGACGAGCAACTGGCCGAGCGCGCCCGCGCCCTGCTGAAATCCGGGTACGGCGGCTACCTGCTGGAGTTATTGGAACGGCGCTGAGGGCTCTCAACCTCGCCGAGTGGGAATCTCACGACGCGACACACCGCTGATGCGTCGTGAGATTCCCACTCGGGTGCCGCCGTCGTCGCTGAGCGACGATTATCGCGCCGAAATGGCCGCGCCCGCGCGCCGCAAAGAACGTTCGGCGTTCTGGCGATCGTCGCCCATGCCAACGAACAGGTCGACGGTCATCGGGCCGAGGATGTGGCTGAGCGCGCGCCCGTCGTGCCCGAAGGTGCCGGTCAGTTCCAGCAACACCACGCCGTGCACCATGCTCCAGACCCGCCCGGCCAGGTCCACGGCGTCGTCCGCGCGGATCCGGCCGGTAGCCACGATCCGCTCGACCGCGGTGACCAGTTGCTGGAATGTCGCGGCCGCTACCGGCATCGCGGCGGTGTCGGGGTGGAACTGTTGCGGTGCCGCCAGACCGAACATCAGCCGGTATCGCTGCGGGCTGGCCAGTGCGAACTCCCGGTAGGCGTAGCCCATGACGAAGAAGTCGGCCATCGGGTCGTCGGTGGTCGGTGCCGATGCCAGCGCGGCACCGAACCGCTCAAAGGCCGCCGCAACAATCGCCTCCAGCAGCCCGTTCATCCCGCCGAAGTGGGTGTAGACCGCCATCGTCGAGGCCCCGATCTCGGCGGCGACCTTGCGGGCCTGTAATGCCTCCGGCCCCGCCTGTTCCAGCAGCCGGGTGCCGGCTTCGACTAAACGCTCACGCGGACTCAAACTCACCCTTGCCATCCTGCCATAACAGTGTTATACCTGAGCATAACATTGTTATGGACTGGAGGTGTCCGATGAGCAATCCCTACCTGGAGGGCGGGTTCGCGCCGATCGAGCGGGAGTACACCCTCACCGATCTGGACGTGACCGGGACGATCCCCGACTATCTGGATGGGCGTTACCTGCGCAACGGGCCCAACCCGGTCGGCGAAATCGACCCGGCCGTCTACCACTGGTTCATCGGGGACGGCATGGTGCACGGGCTGCGGCTCCGCGACGGCAAGGCCGAGTGGTACCGCAACCGCTATGTGCGCGGGCCGCTGACCGCCGCCGCCCTCGGCGAACAGCCGCCGGCCGGCCGGCACGTCGGGGCGTCGGGGATCGGCGCTAACACCAACGTCATCGGGCACGCCGGACGCACGTTCGCGCTGGTCGAGGGCGGCATCTCCTGCTACGAGCTGACCGAGGAGCTCGACACCGTCGGCGCCTGCGACTTCGACGGCACCCTGCCGGGCGGCTACACCGCGCACCCCAAACGCGACCCGGACACCGGCGAGCTGCACGCCGTGTCCTACGCGTTCAACCGCGGCAACACCGTGCAGTACTCGGTGATCGGCGCCGACGGCCGGGCGCGGCGCACTGTCGACGTCGAGGTGACCGGCTCGCCGATGATGCACGATTTCTCGCTGACCGAAAACCACGTCGTGTTCTACGACCTGCCGGTGACCTTCGACGCGCGCCAGGTCGCCGAGGGAACGGTGCCGCCGGGGCTGCGGCTGCCGGTGCGGCTGATCCTGAACGCCCTGATCGGCCGGGTCCGCATTCCCGACCCGATCACCGCCCGGCTGCCGATGCCGAAAAGCAGCATCCGCACCATGCCGTACCGATGGAACCCGAAATACCCGGCCCGGGTCGGGGTGATGCCCCGCGACGGCGGCAACGGTGACGTCCGGTGGTTCGACATCGAACCCTGCTACGTGTTCCACCCGATGAACGCCTACGACGACGGCGACACCATCGTGCTCGACGTGGTGCGGCACCCGAAGATGTTCGACACCGAGCTGCGCGGCCCGGCCGAAGGCCCGCCCACCCTGGACCGCTGGACGGTGGATCTGGCCGACGGCAAGGTGCGGGAGTCCCGGTTCGACGACCGGGGCCAGGAGTTCCCGCGGGTCGATGAGCGCCAGGTCGGCAAGCGGCACCGGTTCGGGTATGCGGTCGGTGTCGGCGACGTGGCACCGGTAGCGACGTTGCTCAAACACGACCTGGTCGCCGGCACCACCACGGAACGCTCATTCGGGGCCGGAAAACAGCTCGGCGAGTTCGTCTTCCAGCCCGCGGCCGCGAACGCCGACGAGGACGACGGCGTCCTGATGGGCTTCGTCTACGACAGCGCGACCGATCGCAGCGACCTGGCCATCCTGGACGCTTCGACGCTGGACACCGTCGCCAGCATCCACCTGCCGCACCGGGTTCCCGCGGGTTTCCACGGCAACTGGGTGCCGGCCGGACAATAAGACAGAGGAGTCGACATGACCACTACCTTGGTAACGCCCACGGCGCCACGCCGCCGGGCGTCGACCAATCCCGCCGCGCGGGTGGGCGACCCCGAACGGGAACGCACCGCCGCCCAGCTCGGGCAGGCATTCACCCAGGGATACCTGTCGATGACCGAGTATGAGACCCGGCTGGGCGGGGCCTTTGCGGCCCAAACCGTTGGCGCGCTCAATCAACTGATCGAGGATCTGCCGATCGAGCGGATCAGCCGGCGGGACCCGAAACGTCGCGCCGCGCAGCTCGCCGCCGCCCGGCGCGGGGTGCGGATTCACCTGGCCGCCTACCTGGCGGTGTCCGTGCTGATGCTCGGCATCTGGCTGGCGACCGCCGTGACCGTCGGTGCGTGGTATTTCTGGCCGGTCTGGCCGATCCTCGGCTGGGGCATCGGCGTTGTCTCGCACGCGATTCCCGTTCGCGCGTGTGCGGGTAACAACGGCCGCGGCTGACGCCGAGCAGACGCAGAATCGCACGATCCGAGCCGGATTCGTGCGATTCTGCGTCTGCTCGCGCCCGAAACTACTGCCGGTAGCTGGCCAGGAAGTTGCCCAGCCGCTCGATGGCCTGGGACAGGTCCCGCGACCACGGCAGCGTCACGATGCGCAGGTGATCCGGGGCGGGCCAATTGAATCCGGTGCCCTGGGTGACCAGGATCTTCTCCTGCAGTAGCAGGTCGAGCACCAGCTGTTCGTCGTCGGCGATGTCGTGGACCTCGGGGTCCAGCCGCGGGAACGCGTAGAGCGCGCCCGCCGGTTTGACGCAGGACACCCCGGGGATCTCGTTGAGTTTGGTCCAGGCGACGTCGCGCTGCTCGAGCAGCCGGCCGCCCGGCAGCACCAGGTCCTCGATGCTCTGGTGCCCGCCCAGCGCCACCTGGATCGCGTGCTGGGCGGGAACATTCGGGCACAACCGCATATTCGCCAACAGGTTGATGCCCTCCAGGAAGCTGCTGGCGTGCTCCTTGGGGCCGGTGATCGCCAGCCAGCCGGCCCGATAGCCGGCCACCCGGTAGGCCTTGGACAGCCCATTAAAGGTCAGGCACAACACATCCGGGGCCAGCGAGGCGAGGCTGATGTGCTGCGCGTCGTCGTAGAGAATCTTGTCGTAGATCTCGTCGGCGAGCAGCAGCAGCTGATGCTTGCGGGCCAGATCGGCGATCTGGGACAGGACTTCGCGGCTATACACCGCCCCGGTCGGGTTGTTCGGGTTGATCACCACCAACGCCTTGGTGCGCTCGGTGATCTTGGATTCCAAATCGGCGATGTCCGGCTGCCAGCCCTGGGTTTCGTCGCACAGGTAGTGCACCGGGGTGCCGCCGGCCAGCGAGGTCGACGCCGTCCACAGCGGGTAGTCCGGGGCCGGGATCAGCACCTGGTCACCGTTGTCCAGCAGCGCCTGCAGGGTCAGGGTGATCAGCTCGGAGACCCCGTTGCCCAGGTAGACGTCGTCGACGTCGAAGCGGGGGAAGCCGTCGACGAGTTCGTAGCGGGTGACCACCGCGCGCCGGGCCGGCAGGATGCCCTGCGAGTCGGAGTAGCCCTGGGCATACGGCAGCGCCTGGATCATGTCGCGCATGATGACGTCGGGCGCCTCGAAGCCGAACGGCGCCGGGTTGCCGATGTTGAGTTTGAGGATGCGGTGACCCTCGGCCTCCATCCGCGAGGCCTGCGCGTGCACCGGGCCGCGGATCTCGTAGAGGACGTCCTGCAGCTTGGAAGACTGCGCGAACGTGCGCTGCCGCTGCTGATGCCCGGTGGTATGCCACGGCAGCTGATGAGTCGTCACGTTCACCATGGTGCCATGGCTGTCCAATGAGAATTTGCCGAACTACAAGTCAGGGCCGCGCTGGCGTGCCACGCGCGGCCCTGACTTGCTGTTTCAGCGTTTGCCCGGCGGCCGGGCTCCCTTGGCGATCCCCAGGCCCTTGGCCGGCGTCTCGGCCTTGGGCGCGGCCGCTTCACCATCGCCCGCACCGGCGGCTGGCTCCGGTTCCTTGGCGGCCGGGGCCGGTTCGGCGGCCGGCTTCGCCGCGGCCGGGGCGGCCTTCTTGGCGCCGGGGCGTTTGGCGCCGGCAGCGAGACCCAGCCCCTTGACCGGGGCCTGCTGCTTGGGCTCGGTCGCGGTGCTGGCCGGCTCGGTGGCCGTGCTGGCCGGTTCGGTCGCGGTGCTGGCCGGTTCGGCGGCAGCGGGTTTGGCGGCCGCCTTCTTGGCCCCGGGTCGCTTGGCGCCCGACGCCAGGCCCAACCCCTTGGCGGGTGCGGGTGCCTTGGCCTCTTCGGCCGGCTTGTCGGCGGCCTTGGCCGCCGCCGGGGCGGCCTTCTTGGCGCCGGGGCGTTTGGCGCCGCCGGCCATACCCAGGCCCTTGACCGGGGCCGCGGCCTTGGCCGGCGCCTCGGGAGCCGCTGCCTTCGCCTCCTCCTTGGCGGGTGCCTCGGCGGGGGCTTCGGCCGGAGCCGGCGCGGGTGCGGCCGCGGCCTTGGCGGCCGCCTCTTCGGCCGCGGCGCCCTTGGCCGGCAGCGTCACCGTGCTGCGGTCCAGGGACTCCAGCAGCAGCTGCGCGACGTCGCGGATCTCCACGTTGTCGCGGCCGGCGGCTTCGGCGCGGTCGTCGACACCGTCGGTGATCATCACCCGGCAGAACGGGCAGGCGGTGGCGATGGTGGTGGCGCTGGTGGCCAACGCCTCGTCGACCCGCTCGTGGTTGACCCGCTTGCCGATGTGCTCTTCCATCCACATCCGCGCACCGCCGGCACCACAGCACAGCCCGCGGTCGGCGTGCCGCGGCATCTCCACCAGGTTGGCGCCGGAGGCGTTCACCAGCTCACGCGGCGCGGCGTACTCCTTGTTGTGCCGGCCCAGGTAGCACGGGTCGTGGTAGGTGATGTCCTGCGAAAAGGGCTTGACCGGTACCAGCTTCTTGTCCCGCACCAGCCGGTTGAGCAGCTGGGTGTGGTGCAGCACCGTGTA
The DNA here is from genome assembly GCF_001854525.1 of Mycobacterium talmoniae. Taxonomy (NCBI): domain Bacteria; kingdom Bacillati; phylum Actinomycetota; class Actinomycetes; order Mycobacteriales; family Mycobacteriaceae; genus Mycobacterium; species Mycobacterium talmoniae. Next base: position 2,196 of record NZ_MLQM01000183.1, on the reverse strand, counting down.
GTTGCCGCCCAGCTGCGGGTATTCCCGGCCGATGGTGTTGAAGCAGTGCGGGCAGCTGGTGATGACCTTGCGCTCGGCCTGCTCGCGGCCCTCGAACAGCTCGTCGAGGGTCTCGACGTTCTGGGCGGCGAGCTGCTGGAACAAGAACTCGTTCCCGGAGCGGCGCGCCGAGTCCCCGTTGCAGGTCTCCCCGGTCCCCAGCACCAGGAACTTCACCCCGGCCACGGCCAGCAACTCGGCGACCGCCTTGGTGGTCTTTTTGGCCCGGTCCTCATACGCCCCGGCGCAGCCCACCCAGAACAGGTACTCGTAGCCGTCGAAGCTCTCCACGTCTTGGCCGTAGACCGGGACGTCGAAGTCCACCTCGTCGATCCAGTTGGTGCGGTCCTTGGCGTTTTGACCCCACGGGTTGCCCTTGGTCTCCAGGTTCTTGAAAAGCACCGACAGCTCGGTGGGGAACTCCGACTCCACCAGCACCTGGTAGCGGCGCATGTCGAGGATGTGGTCGATGTGCTCGATGTCCACCGGGCACTGCTCGACGCACGCCCCGCAGGTGGTGCACGACCACAGCACGTCGGGGTCGATCACCCCGCCCTGCTCGGCGGTGCCGACCAGCGGCCGGGCGGCCTGCTCGGGTCCGGAGCCACCGATGCGCTCGAAGCCCTTCTCCGGCACGTGGTGGCCGGCCAGCGGCTTGGCGTCGGTCAGGTCGATGTCCATGGCCGGCGCGTCCTTGTTACCGAGCAGGTAGGGCGCCTTGGCCATCCAGTGGTCGCGCAGATCCATGATCAGCAACTTCGGCGACAACGGTTTGCCGGTGTTCCAGGCCGGGCACTGCGACTGGCACCGCCCGCACTCGGTGCAGGTGGCGAAGTCGAGCATGCCCTTCCAGGTGAAGTCGTCGATCTTGCCGCGGCCGAACACCGCGTCCTCCGGCGGGTCCTCGAAGTCGATGGGCTTGCCCTCGTACTCCATCGGCAGCAGCGGGCCCAGCCCATTGGGCAGCCGCTTGAAGGCGACGTTGATCGGCGCCAGGAAGATGTGCAGGTGCTTGGAGTGCAGCACGATGATCAGGAACGCCAGCATGATCCCGATGTGCAACAGCAGGCCGATGGTCTCGATCCACTCGTTGGTTGTCGAGCTGAAGTGCGAGAACCATTTGCCGAACAACTCCGAGGCGAACGCGCCGCTGCGGTAGGGCAGGGTGCCGTTGTTGACCGCGGACCCGCGCACCAGCACGTAGCTCCACACGACGTTGAAGATCATGAACAGGATCAGCCAGGCGCCGCCGTTGTGCGAGCCGTAGAACCGCGACGCGCGGCCCAGCTCCTTGGGATTGCGGATGACGCGGATGACCGCGAAGGTCGCGATACCGATCGTCACCGCGACGATGAAGAAGTCCTGCAGGAAACCCAACACCGGCCAGGTTCCGATGATCGGGATGTGGAAGTGGTCATCGAACAGGAACCCGTAGGCCTCGATGTAGACGGTCAGCAGCACGAAGAACGCCCACATGGTGAAGAAGTGCGCCAGGCCGGGGATGGTCCACTTCAGCAGCTTGCGCTGCCCGGCGACCTCGGTGACCTCCGTCTGTAGGCGCACACCGACCTCGTCGGTGCGTCCGCTCACCGGCTGCCCGGATAGGACCAGCTTGGCCAGCCACAGGATCCGCCGGCCGGACAACGCCAAGATGACAGCCGTCATCCCCAGGCCGACAACCAGTCTGATCAGCATCTGTGTGGTCACGGAGCGTCTCTCCAATCCCGAAGTTACTCAGCGGTAACTAATCACATGTTACTGGCCGGTAACTTAATCAGTTCCCTGCTCAGCCTGCCCATAGTGACATCTTCCGGTGCCCGCCCGCGACAAAGGTTGCCCTAACTTGCCCGACGGGCGTGCCCTGCCGCTGAGTGTGCCGGGTGTCGACCCGGTGAGCCGGGTTATCGCGAAAAAGCCGCGATGCGGACCCGGTGTCCTACTCGCCGGTGGCGCCGGCGGTGGTCTGCGGCGCTTGGGTGGTCGGCGCCGCGGTCGTGGTCGGCGCTTGCGTGGTGGTGGGCGCCTGCGTGGTGGTGGTCGGCTGCTGCGTCGTGGTGGTGGGCTGCGTGGTCGTGGTGGTCGGCTGGGTGGTGGTGGTCGTGGTCGTCGACTCGGTCGTCGTCGTGGTGGACGAGGTGGTGGTGGTCGACTCGCTGC
>NZ_MLQM01000182.1:0-11022 GCF_001854525.1 Mycobacterium talmoniae | reverse complement strand
CGCGACCCACCACCTACCCAACGACATTCCGTGTCCGCACCTGAGCACCCTGGTCACTAGTACCCTGGCGGCTGCCGACCGTCCATATCCGCCTGATCTGGAGCGTCAGTCATGACCGAGTCCGCCGACCCGCCCGAAAACACGACAGCGGACCCGTCGGCGGCAGCGGCCGAACCGGAGACACCGCAGGCGCCGGCACCCCCGCCGCCGCCGGCCGCCGCGGGTTATCCGCCGCCGCCGTACCCGTATCCACCGGCGCCCTACCCCGGCGCGCCGGGGTTCGGCGCGCCCCGCAATGGTCTGGGTGTCGCGGCGCTGGTGCTCGCCATCGCCGGACTGGTCACCTCGTTCACCGTGATCGGCGGTGTCGCGCTGGGGGTGGCCGCCGTGGTCTGCGGGTTCGTCGGGCGGGGCCGGGTGCGCCGCGGCGAAGCCGACAACGGCGGGGTGGCGATCACCGGTGTGGTGCTGGGCTTTGTGTCGGTCGTCGCCGGGCTGCTGTTCATCGTGGTGTGGGTCGCCTTCTGGGCCAACATCTTCCACAGCGTCGGCGGCGGCGACTACCTCGACTGTCTGCAACGGGCCGGGTCGGACCGGGTCAGCCAACAACAGTGCGCTGACGAGTTCAACCAGCGCGTCGAGGACCGGTTCAGCAGGACACCGGCGATTCCGGCCCCCACCCCGTAACCGGGCGTTACAGCCGTCGGCGACGCGGCAGGAACTCCAGCGACAACAGCACGTACAGCAACGGAACCAGTTGGGTCAACGACACCAGCGCATAACGCCGGTCCCCCGAGGAATGAAACTTGCGCAGGTAGCGGTACAGCGACTCCAGCGCGATCAGCGGGTCGAGCAGGTGGATCGCGAGATAAAAGAAGCCCTGCAGCCGGCTGCGCTGCTTGGTGTCGAACAGTTCCGGAAACGCCGCAAACGCCAGCGACAACCGTTGCGCGCCGGCCTCTTTGGCAGCGTTGATCATGTCGACGCTGAGCCGTTCGTCGATCCCGTTGGGCGCCCCGCGGCGCCGCCACGGCACGTCGAGGCTGACGTCGCTGCCGCCGCCGGCGATCCCGTAGCGGTGAAAGCCCTGGATCTGTCCGGCCGCGTCGCGGGCGATGATCAGCTGAATCCCCGGATAGCGCCCCTCCAACGCGCCGTCTAAGGCCATACAGAAGCCGCGTTCGGTGCGGGCGCCGCTGGGTGAGGCCAGCAGCACCTCGGTCAGTTCGGCCAGCAGCGCCTGGTCGAGGTCCTGCTCGGCCACCACCTCGGTGGTGACCCCGAAGTTGCGGGTGCGCTGCACGGCCTGGCGCAGGTTGCGGAACTTGCGGCCCACCATCGCGAAGTTGGCCACGTCGATCACGACGTCCCGACCGATCGGCACGGCCCGCAGCGACTGGCCCAGCAGCACCGGGTCGCTCCACAAACCCAGCCGCCGCTCGCTGCAGCCCAGCACCACCAGCCGCCAGCCCCGGCTATGGCACAGCGCGGCGAAGTCGGCGACCAGTTCGGGGAACCGGGCCTCGTCACCGATCGGGTCGCCGCTGACCACCGCGTACCCGATCCGGGTCCGGTAGGCCAGCGCGGCGGTGCCGTCGGCGCTGAAGTGGAAACACTTGAGCGCCTGCATGGCGAACGGCGCCAGCGGATCGGCGCGGGTGGCCTTGATCAGCTCCCACACCCGCGGCAGGTCGTCGGGCCGTGGACGCGCGCCGGTGGGCCACATCAGGGCCAGGCCCGACCCGGCGATCAGCACGTCGCCGAGCAGGTCGAAGTACACCACGTGCGCGGTGAGCCCGGCGACCAGCATCAGCACCGCCGCCGACGCGTGCGCGGCGGTCACCGGCCGCCCCAGGAAGATGCCTCGGGCGATCAGCGCCACTGCGGCCAGGATGGTCAACGACCAGCCCAGCCGACCTGCCGCCTGCCAGTTCTCGTGGTCGCGGGTGATCACCAGGATCATCCAGCCGGCCGCGCTGAGCAGGGATAACGCCCCGATCCAGCGGGCGGCGGGGGAATCGACATGAACGACGACGCGTTCTCGGGCCCGCACCCGGGGTGCGACGTCGACCGACGATTCGTACACGCCCCACCTCCCGGTTTCTCGGCTCCAGCGGCTTCCGAATACCCCCTGGTTGGAACGGTACGCCGTGTTCAGGGGGTGACGACTGCGCCAATTTGCGTCGCAATCGAATCGTTGCCGACGGCCCTACCGGGCTTATCGGCGCGAGCCGGGGAAGTATTTCAGGATGCCCTCCTGCACGACCGTGGCCAGCAGCTGCCCGGACCGGTCGAAGAAGTAGCCGCTGCCCAGCCCGCGGGAATCGGTCGCCACCGGCGACGACGTGGAATACAGCACCCAGTCATCGAAGCGGACCGGGCGGTGAAACCACACCGTGTGGTTGGCGCTGGCCGCGAAGATGCGGTCGAAACCCCAGGACAGGCCGTGGGTGGTGATGATGGAGTCCAGCACCGTGGTGTCCGAGGAATACACCATCACCGCGGTGTGCAGCATCGGGTCGTCGGGCATCGGCCCGTCGGCTTTGACCCACACCCGGTTGTGGTCCAGCCGTTCGCCCTTATCCCGCATCACCCACGCCGGGTCGTTGGTGTACCGCCACTCGATCGGGTGCAACGCGTTGACGAAACCCGGGACGGTGTCCTCGTAGCCGCGCAGCAACTCCCGGATCCTGGGCAGCGTGTCCGGTTCGGCGACCTGCGGCGGGTCGATGCTGTGTTCCAACCCGGCACCGCCGGACAGGTAGGAGATCATCGCGGTCGCCAGCAAGGTGCCGTCCTGCATCGCATCGACCCGGCGGTTGGCGAAGCGGCGCTCGTCACGCAACGGCACCACCCGAAACTCGATGTCCTTGGCGGGGTCGCCGCCGTTAATGAAATGGATCGACAGCGCGTTGGGCGGCAACTCACGCAGCAGCGTGCGGCTGCTGGCCACAAACGATTGGGCCATCAGCTGGCCGCCGAACGTCCGCAGCGGGGTTTTGCTGGGGTGCGACCCGATGAACACGTCCTCGCCGATGCGGTTGAGGTCCAAAACCGCCATCAGCTCGTCGAAATCGGGATTCGATGCGGTCGGCTCGTTACTCGCCGGCATCAAACGTCGTCCTCCCCGATCCGGTGCACGTGGATCAGGTTGGTGGAGCCCACCGTGCCCGGGGGCGCCCCGGCGACGATGACCACCTGGTCGCCGCGCTGGTAGCGGCCCAGCTCCAGCAGCGACTTGTCCACCTGACGGATCATGCCGTCGGTGGACTGCATCGGCGGAACGATGAACGTCTCGGTGCCCCAGGTCATCGCCAGCTGGCTGCGGATCTCGGGCAGCGCGGTGAACGCCAGCAACGGCAGCGGGGTGTGCAGCCGGGCCAGCCGGCGCACCGTGTCACCGGACTGGGTGAACGCGACCAGGGCCTTGGCGTCCAGCCGCTCCCCGATATCCCTTGCCGCGTAGGAGATCACGCCGCGCTTGGTGCGCGGCACATGCGTCAACGGCGGGGCGGCGGTGGAATTCTGCTCGACCGCGCACACGATCCGGCTCATCGTGCGCACCGCCTCCAGCGGGTGCTTACCGACCGCGGTCTCCCCGGACAGCATCACCGCGTCGGTGCCGTCGAGCACGGCGTTGGCGACATCGGAGGCCTCGGCCCGAGTGGGCCGCGAATTCTCGATCATCGACTCCAGCATCTGCGTCGCCACGATCACCGGTTTGGCGTTCTCGCGGGCCATCTGGATCGCCCGCTTCTGCACCAGCGGAACCTCTTCCAGGGGCAGCTCCACCCCTAGGTCGCCGCGCGCCACCATCACCGCATCGAAGGCCAGCACCACGGCCTCCAGGTTGTCGATTGCCTCCGGTTTCTCCAGCTTGGCGATCACCGGGACCCGCCGCCCCACCCGGTCCATCACCGCGTGCACCAGTTCGACATCCGACGGCGACCGCACGAACGACAGCGCCACCAGGTCGACGCCGAGGTTCAGGGCGAACTCCAGGTCCTCGACGTCCTTTTCCGACAGCGCCGGGGCCGACACGTTCATCCCCGGCAGCGACATGCCCTTGTTGTTGCTGACCCGGCCGCCCTCGGTGACCGTGCAGATCACGTCGTCACCTTCGATGCGGTCGACCACCAGCGCGACGTTGCCGTCGTCGACCAGCACCCGGTCGCCCGCGGCCGCGTCGGTGGCCAATTGCTTGTAGGTGGTCGACACCCGATCGTGGGTGCCCAGGCAGTCGTTGGTGGTGATCCGCACCGTCTCCCCGTTGGCCCAGTGCGTGGCGCCCTCGGCGAAGCGTCCCAACCGGATCTTGGGGCCCTGCAGGTCGGCGAGGACGCCGACGGCCCGGCCGGTGGCATCCGAGGCGGCGCGGACCCTCTCGTAGGCGGCCTTGTGGTCGGCGTAATCGCCGTGGCTGAAGTTCATCCGGGCGACGTCCATCCCGGCCTCAACCAGCGATTTCACCATCTCATCGCTGCTGGTGGCCGGGCCGAGGGTACAGACGATCTTGCCGCGTCTAGTCACTCCGTCAGCATAGTCGCGGCCGCGAAGCGGGCCCGCGCCGCGCAGTCTCACCGAGCGTGAACACACGGCGAAGAATCGGCCGATGGCCGGTCGCTGGCGGACCGGGGGCGGGGGCAGCGCGTCGCGATAGCCGGTCGCGCCGAACGTGCGCCCATGGCGGCTTTTCCGCCGAATTTCCGCCACAGACGCACACGCGGCGCAGGGACAGCGGCCGTTAGCCCGCCAGCATTGTGGGGATGAGCGGGAAGCCGGGCAGATTGCGCAGCACGGTCCAGGCAATCGCCAGGACCGCGGCGGTCACGGCGGCCGGGATCGGTAGCACCGGCGCCCCGCGGCGCCGGCGCAGCACAATCCATGCCGCCATTGCGGGGAGGCCGACGAGTAGGAACGCGTTGTCCATGACGGCTGCCGCAAGGTGTCCGTGCAGCAGATCGTGGGTCATGCGCAGCCCGCCGCAGGCGGGGCAATTCCAGCCGGTCAGTAGCCGAAACGGGCAAAGCGGGAACAGCGAATCGGGTTGGTGCGGGTCGACGAGCCCGACGTAGCCGAGGGCTCCCGCCAGCAGCACGCCGGTGCCCAAGGCCGGATACAGCCGGCGGCGGCTGGCGACACGCTGGGACGAGCCGGTCATGGTGCCAGCATGCCAGAACGGCGGCTTATCCTCGGCGCCTTCTGAGCCTGCTCAACCAGCGGCGCCGTTCCTGCGGAGCCGGGGTGTACGACGGGGTCTCTTCGGGCTCTTCCGTGTCGCCGTCCTCGGGCTCGGCGTCACCGTCCTCGGACGCCGGCTCCTGGGCCGCCTCGGGCTCGGGCTGGTCCTCGGTCTCCTCGGCGGTCTCGCCGTCAGCCGCCTCTGCAGGCTCTACCGCCTCGCCGTCCTGGGCCGCGGCATCGCCCTCCTCGGCCACCTCAGGCTCAGGCTGCTCGGCGTCGACCGGGGACTCTTCCGCGGTCTCGTCGACGGGCGACTCGTCAGCCTCCACCGGCTCCTCGGGAGCAACCTCGGCGTCGGCGTCCTCAGCGGCCGGCTCGGCTTCGACATCGGCTTCGTCGGCCAGCGACTCCTCGGCCGCGTCGGACTCAGGCTGCTCGGCCGGCTCCTCGTTGGCGTCAGCCAGTGCCTCCTCGGCCGACAATTCCGCAGGGGCCTCGTCGGCGTCTAGCGTCTCGTCCTCGTCCAACGTCTCGACATCCTCAGCCTCGGCGTCGGCTTCAGCGGCCACCGACTCCTCGGCCGCGTCGGACTCAGGCTGCTCCTCGGACTCCTCAGCGACCTCCTCGCGAGCCGCGGCTTCAGCGTCCCCCGCCTCGTCGCCTTCGGCCGCACTATCGCCCTCATCGGCCAACTCCTCGGCATCTGCCGCGGATTCATCACCAACAGCCTCGACAGGCGCCTCGTCAGCCTCGAGGGTCTCGGCGTCCTCAGCCTCGGCCTCGGCTTCTTCGGACACCGGCTCGCCCGCAGGCTGCTCCCCGGACTCCTCAGCCGGCGACTCCTCAGCGACCGCCTCTTCGGCGTCGAGCGCCTCGACGTCCTCAGCGTCGGCTTCCTCGGACACCGGCTCCTCGGCCGCCTCAGACTCGGGCTGCTCCGCGGGCTCCTCAACGGCGTCAGCCGGGGGCTCCTCGGCGGCCGCTTCCCCCGCCTCGACCACGTCGATGGCCTCGGCTTCGCCCTCTTCGGCTGCCGATTCCTCGGCCGCTTCGGGCTCGGCCTGCTCCTCGGCGTCAGCCGGGGATTCTTCGGCAACCGGCTCGGCAGCGGCGGCGGCTACCGTCTCGCCGCCCTCAGCGTCGTCCGCAGACGCCTCAACCAGGGCCTCGTCGGCGGCCGCCTCCCCCGCCTCCGCCAGCTCGACGGCCTCGGCTTCGGCCTCACCCTCCTCGGCTGCCGCCGCTTCGTCGACGACCTCCTCCGCGCCGGTCGGGAACTCCTCGACGTCGGACTCGTCCGCCGACTCGGCTTCGCCCGCTTCCAAGTCAGCCCCGTCGCCGCCAGCGACCGCGCCCGCGGCGACCGCCGACGGGACCGCGACCCGCTCGGTGTCCGGCTCGGACTCCTCTTCGGTCATCCAGGTGGCGCGCAGGGCGTCCGGATCCTCACGACCCCGAGGCGCGAGCACGATGTAGACCACCGCCCCGATGAACACGAACGTCGACGTGAAGGAGTTGACCCGGATGCCGTCGATCAGGGTCGCGGGGTCGGAGCGCAGCAACTCGATGCCGAACCGCCCGACGCAGTAACCGGCAACATACAACGCGAACAGCCGACCGTGGCCGATCTTGAACCGGCGGTCCACGTAGATCAGCACCACGAAGATCAGGACATTCCAGAGCAATTCGTACAGGAATGTCGGTTGGACCACCGCGAACACCTGCCCGGTCGACACCCCGTCCAGGGAATGCTCATTCAGGATGCCGGACGGGTCGCGCCGATAGAAGATCTCCATCCCCCACGGCACCGTCGTTTCCCGACCGTAGAGCTCCTGGTTGAAGTAGTTACCCAACCGGCCGATGGCCTGCGCCAACACGATGCCCGGGGCGATCGCGTCGCCGAAGGCCGGCAACGGAATCCCACGCCGGCGACAACCGATCCAGGCCCCCACCGCGCCCAGGGCGACCGCACCCCAGATGCCCAGGCCGCCGTCCCAGATGCGCAGCGCCGCGTCGGCGCCGACGCCGGTGGGACCGAAGTAGGTGCGCCAGTCGGTGATCAGGTGATAGAGCCGACCCCCGAGCAAGCCGAACGGGACGGCCCACAGCGCGATGTCGTAGATCACCCCGCGCTCACCGCCGCGGGCCGCCCAGCGTCGGTCGCCGATCACCAGGGCGGCGATGATGCCGACGATGATGCACAGCGCGTAGGCCCGGATCGGCACCGGACCCAGATGCCACACCCCCCGACCCGGGCTGGGGAAGGACGCCAACAACGTCGTCGTCATCATGCGGAAATCCTCTGGCGCACACCGGCGGCGAGTTCCTCCGCGAGGGCACGCAGCGCCGGCAGACCGCCGGTCAGTGCCGACACCAACGCCGAGCCGACGATGACGCCGTCGGCGTAACCGCCGATTTCGGCGGCCTGCTGACCGGACCGCACACCCAAGCCCACCCCCACGGGAATGTCGGACACCTCCCTGACCCGCCGCACCAACTCGGGCGCGGCGTGCGACACCGCGTCGCGGGCGCCGGTGACCCCCATCGTCGACGCCGCGTAGACGAAGCCCCGCGACGCCTCCACGGTGGCGGCCAGCCGCTGCGGCGTCGACGACGGCGCCACCAGGAAGATCCGGTCCAGGCCGTGCTGCTCGGACGCTGCCAGCCACGCCTCGGCCTCGTCGGGAATCAGGTCGGGCGTGATCATGCCCTGTCCGCCGGCCGCGGCCAGATCCCGCGCGAACGCGTCAACGCCGTAGCGCAGCACCGGATTCCAGTAGGTCATCACCACCGCGCGGCCGCCGGCCGCGCTGATCGCCTCGACCGCGGCCAACGTGTCGCGCACCCGCACACCGCCGTGCAGCGCGGCCTCGGTGGCGGCGGCGATCGTCGGCCCGTCCATCCCGGGATCCGAATACGGGACCCCGACTTCGATGAGGTCGCACCCGGATTCCACCAGCGCGGTCATCGCGGCCACCGACGTCGGCACATCGGGATACCCGGTGGGCAGGTAGCCGATCAGCGCCGCCCGGTCATCGCGGCGGCAGCCGTCGAAAAGTGGTGCCAGCTTGCCGGTTTGGCGTTGCTCCAGGGTCACCGCTGCGCACCGCCGTTCTGGTCGAGCAGGCCAAACCAGGTGGCCGCGGTCTCGACGTCCTTGTCGCCGCGGCCGGACAGATTCACCACGATCAGCGCGCCGGGCCCCAACTCGGTGCCCAACTGCAGCGCACCGGCCACCGCGTGCGCGGATTCGATGGCCGGGATGATGCCCTCGGTGCGGCACAGCAACCGGAAGGCATCCATCGCCTCGGCGTCGGTGATGGGCCGGTATTCGGTGCGTCCGTTGTCCCGCAGCCAGGCGTGCTCGGGTCCCACCCCGGGGTAGTCCAGGCCCGCGGAGATCGAGTGCGATTCGACGGTCTGGCCGTCCTCGTCTTGCAGCAGGTAGGAAAACGATCCCTGAAAGGCCCCCGGCGACCCGCCGGTGAAGGTGGCGGCATGCCGCCCGGTGGCCACGCCGTCGCCGGCGGCTTCGTACCCGACCAGCCGAACCTGCGGATCGTCGAGGAACGCGTGGAAGATGCCGATCGCGTTGGATCCCCCGCCCACGCAGGCGGTCACCGCGTCGGGCAACCGCCCGGCCTGGTCCTGGATCTGCACCCGGGTCTCCAAGCCGATGATGCGCTGGAAGTCCCGGACCATGGTCGGGAACGGGTGCGGCCCGGCCGCGGTGCCAAAGCAGTAGTAGGTGTTCTCGGCGTTGGTGACCCAGTCCCGGAACGCCTCGTTAATGGCATCCTTCAAGGTTTTTGACCCGGCCTGCACCGAGACCACCTCGGCCCCCAACAGCCGCATCCGGGCGACGTTGAGCGCCTGCCGGTCGGTGTCGACCGCGCCCATGTACACCACGCAGTCCAAGCCCAGCAACGCGCAGGCGGTGGCGGTGGCCACCCCGTGCTGGCCCGCACCGGTCTCGGCGATCACCCGGGTCTTGCCCATGTGCTTCGCCAGCAGCGCCTGCCCCAGCACGTTGTTGATCTTGTGAGAGCCGGTGTGGTTCAAGTCTTCTCGTTTGAGGAACAGACGTGCGCCACCGGCGTGCTCGGACAGCCGGGCGGCCTCATACAGCGGTGAGGGCCGACCGCTGTAGTGCCGCTGCAACTTGTCGAGGGTGTCCAGGAACTCCTGATCGGTGCGCACCTTGTCGTAGGCGGCGGTGACTTCCTCGATCACCCCCATCAGCGCCTCGGGCACATACCGGCCGCCGTAGCTGCCGAAATGACCACGCGCATCGGGATCGTGGCGGGTGGGTTCGGTAACGGCCGCGCTGGAACGGGGAAGGTCCGGGCCGAGCAGATCTGCCATCGCTGCGGCTCGAGCTAGCGGGCCGGCTTCGGGCAGGACGGATGCCTACCGGCGGTCACCAGATCCGCGACGGCCGCCCGCGGATCGCCGCTGGTCACCAGGCCTTCGCCGACCAACACCGCGTCGGCGCCGGCGCCGGCGTAGGCCAACAGGTCGGCGGTGCCGCGCACCCCGGACTCGGCGATGCGGATCACGTCGGTGGGCAGCCCCGGGGCGATCCGCGCGAAGCAATCCCGGTCCACCTGCAGGGTTCTCAGGTCGCGGGCGTTCACCCCGATGACCTTGGCCTCGGCCTGTAACGCGCGGTCGGCCTCCTCCTCGGTGTGGACCTCGACCAGCGCGGTCATCCCCAGCGATTCGGTGCGCTCCAGCATGGCCACCAGCGCGGGCTGGTCCAGCGCCGCCACGATCAGCAGCAGCATGTCCGCGCCGTGGGCGCGGGCCTCGTGAATCTGGTACGGCGACATCACAAAGTCTTTACGCAGCACCGGGATCGATACCGCCGCCCGCACCGCGTCGAGGTCCTCGAGCGAGCCGTTGAACCGCCGCTGCTCGGTCAGCACGCTGATGATCCGCGCGCCGCCCTCCTGGTAGGCGCGGGCCAGCTGGGCCGGGTCGTCGATGGACGCGAGCTCGCCGGCCGACGGGCTGGCGCGCTTGACCTCGGCGATGACACCGATTCCGGGTTCGCGCAGCACCGCCAGCACGTCCAGCGGCGGTGGCGCCGCCTTGGCGGCCGCCTTGATCTCGGACAGGCTGACGACCGATTCGCGGGCGGCGACATCGGCGCGAACTCCCTCGATGATGGAGTCGAGCACGGTCGCCGAACTCATGCCTGTCGGTTCCTTCCTGGGGTCGGAAACGCGTCGCGAAGACGTCCATCGAAGGGTAACTGTCGCCGGGCCACCGGCCGTCACCGCCCCTCGGTGTCGGATTCGGAGCCGTGCTGGCCATCGCGCGTGTCCGGCGGCTGCGCCGGCCGTTCGGTTGGGTCGCGGCCCTCATCCAGGGCATCCCAGAGCATCCGCTCGGTCAACCCCGCGTCGGCGTCGTCGCTTTGCGCCAGCGAGCGCCGGGTCCCGGGGGCGACGTATTTGGTGGTCGCCGCCCGTGCCGCCGCGCGCATCAGCAACGCCGCGCCGAGCAGGGTGCACACCGCCGCCACCAGGGTGAGCGCCGCGCCCAGGGACCGGCGTTCGCTGCCCACCAGCGAGACCACCTCCACGTGCGCGAGGGCGGCGCCGCGCTCCGCCACGTCCCGCACCGTCCACAGGCTGATGGCGAGGTATCCGGTCGCCAGGCTGGCCGCGGCGACCAGCACCGCCAGCGCGCGCAGCGGCCAGCCGCGCACCGCGACCGCGGCCACGGCCGCCGCCAGCGCGACCACCGCCAGCGGCACCAGCGCGGTGGACCAGGCCGCCCCGGTCAAGGTGGTGGTCTTGGGCTGGCCCAGCCCGTTGAACGGCTGGGTGA
>NZ_MLQM01000181.1:0-11104 GCF_001854525.1 Mycobacterium talmoniae | reverse complement strand
GAGGCCTGGCTGTTCTGGTTAACGATCTGCGGGGCGGGGGTGGTGGCGGGCACCGCGGCCAACGCCGACCCGGAGATGACGTGGTAGGTGCCCATCGTCTCGGCGGCCTGGACCCACATCCGCACGTAGTCGGCTTCATTCAGCGCGATCGGGATGGTGTTCATCCCAAAGAAGTTCGTGGCCACCAACGCCCCGTGGATGGTGTGGTTGGCGGCGAGTTCGCCCAGCGTGGGCATGGTGGCCAGGGCGGCGGTGTAGGCGCCGGCGGCCGTCTCATGCTGGGTGGCCGCGACGGTGCTTTTGGCCGCGCTATCGAGCAGCCAGCTCAGGTACGGGCCGTGCGCGGCCACATACTGCTCGGCGCTGGGGCCCTGCCAGGCTCCGGCCTGGACACCGGCCAGCGCCGCGGTCAGTTCGTCGGCCGTCGCCTCGTAGTCGGCGCTCAACGCCGACCACGCACCCGCGGCCGCCAGCAGCGGACCGGGGCCCGGGCCGGCGCTGAGCAACGTCGAGTGCACTTCCGGCGGCGAGGCCATCCAGATCGGGGCGGTCACCAAACACCTCTTCGTCGACTTCGCTTACCTAACAGTGGTCGGCGTGCGACGCGGTTTGGTTCCCGGCCTTCTGCGATGACTCGGCGTTGTGGGCGTACCCCACCCGCAGGGGTGCGCCCGACGCGCAGCCTGACCGCGGTGAAGCCTCTAGCGGGTTCGGCGGCATCGGGCCTGCGCTGAGGGCAGCGAGTCTGCGGTGAGGGCACCGAGTCTGCGGTGACGGCAGCGAGTCTGCGGTGACGGCCACGACCCTGCGGTGAGGCCGTATTTTCGCGCCGATTCAGGGCGTGGCCGCAGTCTCGGCGCCGTGAGCGCAGTCTCGACGCCGTCAGCGCAGTCTCGGCGCCCTGAGCGCAGTCTCGACGCCGTCAGCGCAGTCTCGGCGCCCTGAGCGCAGTCTCGACGCCGTCAGCGCAGTCCTCGGCGCCGTGAGCGCAGTCTCGACGCCGTCAGCGCAGTCTCGGCGCCGTGAGCGCAGTCTCGACGCCCGGCCGCCGGCGTTAGCCGACCCGGAAGGCCCGGGAGGCGGCCCGGCCCACGATCTCGGCCAGCTCCTCGGGGGTCCACCCCTGCTCGGGGTCGAGCACCATGCGGATGGCCGCTTCACCGATCGACAGGAACACCTCGGTGAGCGCTGTCAGCACCCGATCGATGTCGTCGACTTCGCGGCGTTCCAGCAGCGGACGCATCAGTTCCGCCATCCGGCGGCCGACCTGGGCCCGGCCTCGGGCGATGGCGGCGACAATCACCGGGTCGGGGTCCGCGGCGTACATGATGCGCCAGGCCGCGGGTCGCTCCCGGCAGATGGTGAGCAGGCCGCGGAAGCCGTCGACGAACATCTGCTCAACGGTGCTGGTCTTCTCCGGCGGCAGGATGCCGAACAAGCTGGTCAGCGCCACGTCGGCTTCGCGTTCCAGCAGGGCGGCCAGCACTTCCCCGCGCCCGTTGTAGCAGGCGTACACGACCGGTCGGGTGACGCCCATCCGCTCGGCGATGGCCGCCATGGTGACCTCCGCCACCCCGTGGGTGCCCGCGATGTCCAACGCCGTGTCGAGCACCTGCGGTCGACGCCGCTGCGGACCGAGGTGTTCGGCGCGGGCGCGGTGGGTTGTCGCGGTCGGCGGCAGGGTGACTCCGTCCGTCGCTACCTCAGCGCAGGTAGACGTTGGCGATGATCAGCACCGGCCAGGCTACTACCTCCCCGACCACCGAGAACAGTTTGTCCAGACCACCGACCGCGTCCAGGTGCCGGTGGTGGGTGCCGGCCCAGACCAGCCCGCCGACCAGATACGGCAGCCCGACGGCCACCCCGGCGACCACGCCGAGATGGATGAGTTGACGGACGCTGAGCCGGGTGTCCAGCAGTGTCATCGCAGGCTGCCCAGGATCGGCTGGGACTCGATGAGGCCGTCGTCGCTGGGGGCACAGCCCTGGCCGAACACCCGGTTCTTCTGCCGCTCCCGCATCTCGAGGTGGGCCTGCGCGGGAACCGCATACCCGTAGCGGGCCTGGGCTTCCCGCGGCGTCATGGTGACCGGGTTCTTCGGCGGGATCGCCAACACCACCCGGGTGCCGATCGGCAGGGTCATCGGCGAGATCAGCCGCAGCAGGCTCAGCTGCAGACGCTTGCTGGCGCCGATCACGGTGAACGCCGCGCTCAGCGGCGACACCACCAGCGCGTCGAGCAGCCGCGAGGTGCCCACCCCGCCCAGCTCGCGCATCCACCGCGGCATCGTGGCCAGGGTGCCGCGACGCAAAAACGCGGCGATGACCCGGGTGGCCGGGCGCAACAGCAGCGGCATCGGCGGCAGCATCACCTCGGCGCGCAGCAGATGCTGCATCGCCTTGTGGGCGATGCCGGAGCCGACCAACTGTGGCCGCATCTGCTCGAAGTACTCCCGGATGCCCTCCCGGCTGCGGGGCACGTCGGCCGGGTCAAAGGTCTGCAGCTCGGCCGCCCGCGCGCAGTCCGCCCAGTACTGCGCCTCCTCCTCGGCCGAGAGCCGGCCGGGGCCGAACTTCTCGTAGGCGTACAGGATCGAGTGCCAGGCGGTCAGGTGGATCCACAGCTGCGACGCCGGGTCGTTGGCGTCGTAGCTGGCGCCGGTGACCGGGTCCACGCCGATGGCCTTGGAGTGGATCTTGACCAGCACGTCGGCGGCTTCGGCGGTGGAGCGGCTGTCCCCGAACGCGACCATGGCGAAATATCGCAGCGTGCGGTCGTAGCGGGTCCGCGGCCGGTCGTAGATGGCGTGCGTGTGGTCCACCGAGGCGACCAGCGCGGGGTCGAGCTCCTCGATGACGACGGCCCGCTGAAATCCGATGGACAGCGACGTCGGGTAGCTCCACACCTTCCAGGTCACCGAATTCGGGCCGAAGAATCCGTAGTCCTCGGCGGGCTCGGCCTGCGGTAACGACAGCCAGGCACGGACGGTGCTCAAGCGGTTCAAGTGTCTCCCCTTCCCCATTTCCTACATCGTGAAGGATTCTGTCCTCACGACGCGGCGCGCGTCAAGGGGCGGCGGTGGTCAAGACCCGCGAGCAGACGCAAAAGCCCGCAATTTCGCGCCGAAACAGGGGCTTTTGCGTCTGCTCGCGGGGTACACGTGGAAGCCAGGAGGGGCCGGCGCAGGGATCCACAGACGCGGACCGGTTTTGCGGACGTTCAGGGGGACGGCGTTGTTAGCATCGAGCGATGGTCCGGTTAGTTACGTTGCGACTTTTTGACAATGCGTATCAGGCCTTCAAACGCTATGCCGGCCTGAACAGACTGCCCATCGACTCGTGGATTGAGAACCAGCTGGACGTCGAGGACCTGCGACGGCGGTGCGCCGAACATGACCGGTGGATGCGTACCCATCCTGAGATTGCCGCGTTCAGCGAAGCATGGGCCGATCGCAACCTCGACGAGCTAGCGAAGCATTGAGTCGACCCCCCACGCCGGGGCGAGATTTGGCGTATCGACAGCGGCGTTACCGTCTTGATAGTTTCCTCGACCGTCTACAACGAAATCCCAAGCGAACCAACCGTTATCGTCGTCCCGATATTTGATTCCGATCCCGATGCCGGTTTCGGAGTGAACGTCGGCTATGGATAGGCGGCGCCCGGCCTGATCACCAGCATGCGAAAAGCCCGGCTAACCGAGCAGCTCGAGTCGGTCGATGTCCAGGCGCTCATGGACGTCAACAACATGCTGTTCAAACTGCTCGCGACACCAGATCGCTAGCTGCGGACGCGCATGCGGTGTCAGCGCGCGCCGGGCAGCCGCAGCACCAGCCGGGTGCCGCCCAGCGGGCTGTCCTCCAACCCCGCGGTGCCGCCGTGTAATTCGGCTTGTTGCGCCACCAGCGCCAGACCCAGCCCGGAGCCGGAATGTGAGGCGGTGGACCCGCGGGAGAACCGTTCGAACACCGCTTCGCGTTCGTTTTCGGGGATGCCGGTGCCGTTGTCGTCGACGGTGATCTCCACCCCGTCGGCGGAACTGACGGCGTTGAGCTCGATTTCGGTGGCCCCGCCGTGCTTGACGGCGTTGGCGATGGCGTTGTCGATCACCAGCCGCAGCCCGGTCGGCAGCCCCAGCATCAGCACCGCCGAGGTGGGAATCAGCGACACCTGAAGGTCGGGGTAGCTGCGCATCGCGTCGTGGGCGGCGCGGTCCAGCAATTCGGTGATATCCAGCGGGACGTGGTCATCGGCGGTGGTCAGCTCGCCTTGGGCCAGCCGCTCCAGCGCCATCAGCGTGGCCTCGATCCGGCTTTGGGTGCGCATGACGTCGCCGATCAGTTCCTGACGCTGCTCATCGGGCAGGTCCAGGGTGGACAGCACCTCCAGGTTGGTGCGCATCGCGGTCAGCGGGGTGCGCAGCTCATGGGAGGCGACGGCGGCGAAATCGCGGGCGGACTCCAGGGCGGCCTTGGTGCGCTGTTGGGCGGTGCCGATGCGGGCCAGCATGCCCTCGACGGCCTCGGCGATCTCCACGGCTTCGCGGACCCCGCGCACCTTGACCTCGTCGGGTTTGGACTGGGCGCTGATGGCGCGGGCCTGCTGGGCCAGCAGCCGGAACGGGTTGATCATGATCAGCCACATCACCCAGCCGACCACCACGGTGCCGACGATGACGCCGCCGCAGATCCCCAGCACCCGCAGGTGCAGCTCGTTGATCCGGTGCTGGGTTTCGGTCACCGGCGCACCGACCGCGATGGAGGCCCGTCCCGCGGTGAAGGTCCGGACCCGGTATTGCACGCCGTTGATCGCGGTGGTGTTGTAGCCGTTGTCGAACTGCGGCAACACGATATCGGCGGGCACCGAGACGGTGGTGCCGCCGATGCGCGCGGTGCGCACCACGTTATCCTCGGCCGGGGGCCGATCGGCGGGGTCCTGGGTGCTTTTGAGCAGCATGTTGATATCGCCCAGACTGCTCAACGAGTCCAGCCGACGATCCAGCTGACTGTACTGGTCGTTGATCACCCCGAACCACACCCAGGCGCCCAACGTGATGACCAGGGCCACCACCGACAGCGCCGCGACGATCACGATGGTGCGCAGCGACAGCAGCGGCCGCAGTGGACGCAGCAACCGCACCAGCGGGTGACCATCCCCGTCGAGCAGACGCACCCCACTCACCCCGTTTCTGGGCGCTTTCCTGACGGCCCGCCCATGATCACTGACCGAGGACGTGGCGGGTGCGGTCGTCACGGACCGGAACACCGTTGTGGCCGCTGAGATCCTGGGCGTACAGCCCGGCCGCGTAGGCCACGCCGCCGCCGTTGATGCCGAGCTCGTCTTTGTTGATGTGCTCCAGCGTGTCGCCCTTTTGGTGGTAGTTCGGGTCGAACGGCTGATCGGCCTCCCCGCCCCACAGCTTGGCCTGTTCCGGCGACTTCTTGACCTCCGCGCCGGAGAACAATCCCCCCGACGGCACACCGGCCAGGGTGAACCCGTCGTAGTCGGACCGGCCGTCAAACGAGGTGTCTTGCGCGGTCTTGCCGGCCGACTTCAGGTAGGCGACCAGGGTGCGTTCGATCCCGGCCGAGCCTTCCGGCACCACCGGATGCCCACGCTCGTCGGGCGCTAGCGACTGGTCCCCGTCGTAGGTGAAGTAACCCGGGTTCGGTGAGGCCAGCATGTCGAAGTTCAGGTACAGCGCAAGGTCTTTGAGCGCGTCGGCGTCCAGCGACTCGACGTATTTCATCGACCCG
This sequence comes from Mycobacterium talmoniae, assembly GCF_001854525.1. NCBI lineage: Bacteria > Bacillati > Actinomycetota > Actinomycetes > Mycobacteriales > Mycobacteriaceae > Mycobacterium > Mycobacterium talmoniae. The sequence continues at coordinate 5,352 of NZ_MLQM01000181.1, read as the reverse complement.
ATCAGCCCGAGTTCCTCCGCGCCCCAGAACCCGAACCGCACCGCGTTGTGCACGTCGGGCGAATTACCCAGCTGCAGTGCGGTTTCCAGCACCGCCGCCACACCGGAGCCGTTGTCGTTGATCCCCGGACCTTCCGGAACGGAATCCAGGTGCGCACCCAGCATCACCACGTCGTGGGTGGAGCCGGTCTTGGTTTGCGCGATCACGTTGCGGGCCTTGACGTCTTTGGTCTCGGCCTGCAACTTGAGGGTGGCGGTTCCGGACAGGCCACGCAGCGTCGCGCCCTCGGATTTGGTCACGCTCACCACCGGGATCTTGACGTCGGTGTCTTCGCCCAGGGTGCCGCCCATCTTCTCCTCGTCGACGTTGTCGGCGACGATCATCGCCACCGCACCGCGCTCGACGGCGACGGCTTCTTTGTCCTTGAACGGGCATTTGCCGCGGTCGACGAGCACCACCGCGCCCTTGACCGGCAGCCCGTCGTAATCGGCGGCGCTGCAGCCGGGGCTGTCGTCCTTGGCCGGGGCGGCCACCAGTGGCCCGCTGACCCCGTCCGGCGGGGTGCCCAGGCTGTACTGCAACGCGCGGGCGTCCAATGTCCGGTCGGCGACGTTCACCGTGCCCTTCTCGGCGTGGAACACCCGGGCCTGGAACTCGGGGGTCTGCACGTCGAAGCCTTTGTCCCGCAACGCGTTCGCCACGTAGTCCACGCTGGCCTCATAGCCGGGGGTGCCGACGGCGCGGGTGCCGTTGTTGTCGTTGGCAATATCTTGCAGCTTGCTCAGGTGCGCCATCATGGCGTCGGCGGTGACCTTGTCGCGCAGCGCGGAGGCGAACCCGGCCGCCGCGGACGCATCCGCCTGCTCCGCCCGCTCCGGTGCGCGGTCACAGCCGCCGAGCAGCAGCGTCGTCACTCCGACCAGGCCGAGCAGCGCCGGCATTACCTTCGACTTGTTACCCACCGCGCCCACGTTAGCCGTTGCCCGATGCGCCCCGGTCACCACCCGAATATTCCGTTGCGCCGACGTTGCTGGGGTGGCAACCTAGCTGCCTGGATCTAGAAGGGGACGCAGGTCAAGCGGGGTACCGCACGGCTTCTGCGCATTGCTCTTTTAGAACCGCCGGTTTCGGAGGTTCGACTCCTTCTCATATCCGATACCGCTCCCGGGAGACCAGGTTCATCGGTCCTGCGGCCCGCGCCTGCTCGTCCAGAGGCGCGACGCCCCATCGATGGACGTGCCCGGCGGCGGTATCCCTAACCACGACCCGCCCGAAAGGAGGACCGCACAATGTCCCTGCTGAAGCAACTGATTGTCGACGCCGGCCAGCGCGCGCTGGTGTACCGCGACGGGACCTTGTCGCGGGTGCTGGCGCCGGGTCGGCACCGGCTGCTCGGCGCGGTGTCGGTGCAGGTCGTCGACGTGCGCGAGCGCGTGGTGGCGTTGGCGCCGCAGGAGGTGCTGACCTCCGATGCGGTGTCGCTGCGGATCACCGTCGCGGTGCGGATCGCGGTCAGCGATCCGGTCGCCTACCTGGAGAACGCCGCCGACCCGGTGGCCGCGGTCTACCTGGCCGCCCAGATCGCGCTGCGCGAGGTCGTCGCCGACCTGAGCGCCGAGGACGTGCTGCGCCGCGGCAACCGGCTCGACGCCGCGCCGATCGCCGCAGCCGCCCGCGCGGCCGGCACCCGGACCGGGATCGACGTCCTCGACGTCTACCTCAAGGACGTCATCGTTCCCGCCGAGATCCGGTCGGCCGCAATGGAGCTGATCACCGCGAAGACGCGGGGGGCGGCGAAGCTGGAAGCCGCTCGCGCGGAGACCGCGGCGCTGCGGGCGCTGGCCAACGCCGGCAAGCTGCTCGACGCGCACCCGGCGCTCGCGCAGCTGCGCCTGATCCAGGCGGTGCCCTACGGTTCGCGGGTGGCGCTGACGGTCGGCGGATCCGACGATGCCGAGTCGGCCGACGACGCTGGGTAGCGTCGCCGGCCGGCTCAGGCGTCGCCGACCTGCGCCGTCACCAAGTCGGCGACGGCGCGCATCCCGGCGGCGTTGGGGTGAAACGGCGCCGGGCGCCAGGGCAGCGGCCACGCCGCCCCGACGGTCCACGGCCGCGCCGACCAGGCGTGGTGCTCCCGGCTGGCCCGACCGGCGGGCACGATCTCGCAGCCGGTGGCGGCCGCGGCCGCGGCGGTGTGCTCCTCGAGCCGGGCGGCGACGTGGCGGCCCAGCTCGGCATGCGTATCCGACAGCGGTGACGCCGGCGCGCCGTCCGGCGGCAGCAGCGTCAGGTAGTCGACGAACAGCACCCGGGCCTGCGGTGCCCGCTCGCGCACGGTCGCGCCGACCGCGCGCAGCGATTCCCCGACCCCGGCCAGCGCCTGATCCCGGGCGTCGCGGTCCAGCAGGGCGCCGATCCTCGGCAGCAGCCGGGCGGGCCGCGGCAGGCAGGCGGCCATCAGCAGCGGCACGTAGCCGACGTCGTTGCCGCCGATGGTGATCGTGACCAGGCGCTCCGAGCCGTTAAGCGCTTCGAGCTGCGGTCGCGCGCCGCGCTGGCGGTCGGTGAGCAGGTGCGCGGTGGTGGCACCGGAAAACGTGACGTCGACCAGGTCGAGGCCGAGCCGTTCGGCGACCAGGTGCGGGTAGTTGCGGGCCGAGCGGCCCGACCCGAACGGAGCCCCCGCCGCGCCGGGCCGGATACCCGGCCCGGCTGCCATCGAACTACCCAGCGCCACATAGCGACTCATGGTGCCCATGGTTAGCTCGAGACGGAATCTGACGACGCGACACGCCGGTGAGGCGTCGTGATATTCACCCTCGGCGCGCCGGGGACGACGCCTGCGCCCAGAACCGCTTCGGGATGCGTCCGGCGCGGCGCGCCAGATACCCGGCGGTGACGGCGGCGGCCATCGCGGCGGCCATCGCCGGCGGGTCGGCCGCCCGGGTCACCGCGCTGGCCAGCAGCACCGCGTCGCAGCCCAGCTCCATCGCCAACGCGGCGTCGCTGGCGGTGCCGATCCCGGCGTCCAGGATCACCGGGACACCGGCGGCCTCCACGATCATCTCGATGTTGTGCGGGTTGGCGATGCCCAGGCCGGTGCCGATCGGCGAGCCCAGCGGCATCACCGCCGCGCAGCCGGTGTCTTCGAGCCGGCGGGCCAGCACCGGGTCGTCGTTGGTGTAGGGCAGCACCACGAACCCGTCGTCCACCAATTGCTCGGCGGCCCGGACGAGTTCAACGGCGTCGGGCAGCAGGGTGCGCTCGTCGGCGATCACCTCGAGCTTGACCCATTCGGTGCCGAGCGCTTCGCGGGCCAACTGCGCGGTCAGCACCGCCTCGGCGGCGCTGCGGCAGCCGGCAGTGTTGGGCAGCGGCGTGATGCCCAGCCGGCCCAGCAGGTCGAGCATGCCGGTGCCACCCTCGGCGTCAACCCGGCGCATCGCGACCGTGGTCAGCTCGGTGCCCGACGCCAGCAGCGCCTCCTGCAGCACCGCGAGATTCGACGCTCCCCCGGTGCCCATGATGAGCCGGGAGCCGAAGTCGCGCCCGGCGATGGTCAGTTTCTCCTCAGCCACCTTGCACCGCCGTCACCACCTCGAGACACGCGCCGTCGGACAGCGCGGTCGCCCACGCGGACCGTGGCAGCACCGCGTGATCCAACGCCACCGCGACACCCCGGTCCGGGTAGCCCAGCGACGCCAGCAGCGCCGCGACGGTGGTGGCTTCGTCGACCTGGACGCGCTCCTCGTTGAGGAAAATGTTCATGAATGCGCTCCAACCGGAAGGAGTTCGGACACAATCTGTTCGGCGGTCCACGGGGCCAGCAGGAATCCGTTACGGCCGTGCCCGGCGGCCACCAGGGTGCGGTCATCCAGCCGCTGCACCAGCGGCAGGTTGTCCGGTGTCATCGGGCGCAGCCCCGCGGCGTATTCGGCCAACTCGTATTCGCCGAGCCCGGGCGCCACCGCGCACGCGTCGTCGAGCAGGTCGCGCACCCCCGACACGGTGGGCGCGGTGTCGCGGCCGTGCTCGTATTGGGTGGCGCCCACCACGACGCCGTCGCCGCGCGGTACCAGATACACCTGCCGGCCGTGCACCCGGGCGCGAATCACCCGCTGCGGCACCGGCAGACAGCCCCGCCGCCAGCGCAGCCGCAGCACCTCGCCTTTGACCGGCCGGATCGGCAGGTCGGGCCACAGCGCCGGCGCGTCAATGCCGTTGGCGATCACCACCGCGTCGGCGTCGCCCACCTCGGCGAGCTCCGACACCGGGCCGCCCCAGGTCACCCCGAGCCGCTCGCACGCCTCCGCCAGCGCGACGACCACCGCCCGGTTGTCCACCGCCAGCTCGGTCACCGCCCGGAACCCGTGCCGAATGCCTTGGGCCAGCAGGGGTTCCACGTCGCGGGCGGCGGATTCCCAGACCACCGGGTGGCCCTGCGCGGACAGCCAGTCGGCGACGGTGCGCAGGTCGGCGACGTCGGCGGCGTCCACCGCCACCACCAGCGACTCCCGGGCGGTCACCGCCGAGGCGGGCAGCCCGTCCAGAAACGACTCGTGCCACAGCCGCAGCGAGGCCAACCCCAGCTGCAGCGCCCGCTCCTCACCGGGCCAGCCCTCGCTGTGCGGGGCCAGCATGCCGCCGGCGACCCAGGAGGCGCCGGGCTCGCCGCCGCGGTGCACCCGCACCGACCAGCCGGCCTGCGCGGCGCGGCGCGCCACCGACAGCCCGATGACCCCGCCGCCGATGACAGCCAGCGACCCGAGTGTGGTCTGTGGCATCCTTCGCTCCCTTCGCCGGCATGACCCGGATCAGGTGTGACGGTAAGGGCCGGTCTGGTGGGCCCACTCTCAGCCCCGCTCCCGGGACTCCCGTGTCAGCTCTCCACGCTAGCGGCTAGCGTCGCGGTGTGCATCCACGCGTAGACCGGCTCCAGGCCGCCCGGCTGTACCTGTGCACCGATGCCCGCCGGGAACGCGGCGACCTGGCCGAGTTCGCCGACGCGGCGCTGGCCGGCGGGGTGGACATCATCCAGCTGCGGGATAAGGGCTCCGCCGGGGAACGCCAGTTCGGTCCGCTGGAGGCCCTCGACGAGCTGGCCGCCCTCGAGGTCCTGGCCGACGCCGCCCGCCGGCACGGCGCCCTGCTGGCGGTCAACGACCGCGCCGATCTGGCCCGCGCCGCCGGCGCCGACGTGCTGCACCTGGGCCAGCGGGACCTGCCGCTGGACACCGCCCGCGACATCGTCGGCCCGGACACGCTGCTCGGCCGCTCCGCCCACGACGCCGACCAGGCCGCCCACGCCGTCGCCGAGCCGGTCGACTACTTCTGCGTCGGGCCGTGCTGGCC
>NZ_MLQM01000180.1:0-11175 GCF_001854525.1 Mycobacterium talmoniae | reverse complement strand
CCGAGAATCATCGCGGCCAGCTTCAGCGGCGTCGGCGAACTGCTGTAGCGGGTGTCGACGGTCGCCGAGAACGCCAGCCCGGCTGGCGCCGGACCGTCCAGGTCGGTGAACACACCGACGATCTGCGGCCGGAAGTCGTAGCCGCCCCGCTCGCCGCGCAGCGGATCGCCCGGGTGGTCGGAGTTGGGGCCCTTGGTCAGCCCGACGAATTCGCCGGTGACCTTGTCGGCGTGCGCGGTGAACACCAGTTTCTGGCAGGCCGGGCTCAGCACCTGGCTCAGCGGCGCGCTGACCACGGGTGTGTTGCGCACGATGACCAGCAGGTCGTCGTTGACGCGTTCGATCAGCAGGCCGCGGTCGACGGCCTTGGGGGCCTGTTTGGGCACCGTGGACAGCAGCACCGAGTTGGTTTTGGTCAGCCCGGCAGCGGAGGTGCACGGCACGGTGATGGTCAGGTCGGTGGCCACATAACCAATCAGCGGCGCCTCGACGCTGCCCAGCACCCCGTTTTGCGGCCAGGTCAGCTGCGCGGTGGTCTGTTTAACCGGCAGCAGCGGGGTGAGGATCGCCAGCAGGGCGCCGAGCAGACCCGCGACGACGGCAACGATCCGGACGACCCGGTGGTTGGCCCGTTCGTCGGTCGATGGCCGCCGCGTGTCCTCATCGCTCTGCTCTGCATGGTCGACGGCGCGTGTCACGGACTTAGATGGTAATTGGGCCATCAGCGCGCAGGTTCCGGCGTGCGGACCGCCAGCACGAACGGCCCGATGCCGGTGACGGTGAAGTGCGGGTCCTGGAAGAGGGCAGCGTCGAAGTCCACGGTGTAGCGGCGCACGTTGGGGTGGTTGGGGTAGACGTCCTCGGCCAGCCGCAGCGTGTAGCTGTCGTTGGCGCCGCGACGCATCAGGAACACCGTCGGCGGCTGCCAGGGCAGGGTGTCCAGCGCGTGCAGGAACGCGCCGGCGGACTTCAGCTTCGACCAGCTCTTGATGGCGGCGGCCCGCTGGTCGAACTGCGCCAGCGGGTTGGCGTAGTGCGATGTCAGCCCTTGAAAGCCCCAGTAGGGGTAGTAGGACAGGAAGCTGTAGTCGGCGGTGAGCACGACGGTCTCATCGCGGGGTTGCCCGGTGGCCGCGGTGATGGCGGCGTCGATATCGCGGTAGTACTTCTCGGCGCTGGGCGGGCGGCGGTCCCCGCGCTGCCCGTCGCCGTCGGTGTCGGTGTAGGCGACGGTGAGGTCGGGCCGCAGCACGTCGGGGATGTCCTGGCTGAACGCCAGCGCGCCGGCCAACCCGATCGCGGCGGCCACCGGGACCACGCCGCGGCCTCGGGACTTGAGCGCCTGGGTCAGCTCGATGAAGCCGAATACCCCGGCGGCGGTCAACAGCACGGTCAGGGTGGGTTGCAGCCGAAAGCTCAGCAACGTGGTGCGGGCCAGCGTGGTCAGCATGGACAGCAGCGACCAGGCGTACACGCTCAGGACGCCGATCGCCAAGGCGGCCGCGCGCACCGAGCCGCGGGCCCGGACCACCAGCCACAGCGTGCCCAGCAGGCACAGCGCGCCCAGCAGGGTGAACTGCAGCATCGGGAAGGTCAGCTCGGCGCCGGCGGGCGGCAGATAGTGATAGGCGCTGCCGGTGTTGGACATCGGTTGCCGAGCGGCGCGCAGCACGAACGGCAGCCAGGTGGTCGACGCGATGGCCACCGCGATCACACCGATGATCGCCAGCCTCACCAGCGGGTCGAGGGCGGCTTTGCGTCCGCTTTGGCGCCCGCGCGCCGCGGCCAGCCCCGCGGCCATCAGCGTGACGGTGAACGCGCTGTAGACCACCAGCAGGGTGTAGAAGGTGGCCGCGAAGCCCAGGAAGATGCCGGCGCCGACGATTGCGCCCCAGCCGTTGGCGCCCACTCGTCGACTCGCGCCCGCGAGTGGGAATCCGGCGACGGGCTCGTCGGCGTGTCGGTCGCCAGATTCCGTCTCGGCGGTCAAGGTCCGCCCCGCGGCGCGCAGCCCGGACCAGGTCAGCACCAGCACCGGCGGCAGCAGCACGGTGATCATCGCGGCGTACGGCTCCGGCGAGCTGTAGGCCAGCGTCACCGCCGCGGTGGCGGCCGTGACGGTCACCGCGAGTTCGAAGCGGATCAGCCGGGTCCACAGCACCAGCGCCACCGCGACCGCGATGGTGATCGAGGTGATCGCCCACGGCTTGTACATCTCCCAGCCCGGTGTCCCGGTCAGCGCGGCCGCCCGGCCGCCGAGCCAAAACCAGCCCGGCGGGTAGAACGGCGGCAGGCCGAGGTAGGTCATATCGCGCAGCGCGGGGCTGTCGGTGAGCCGAGTCAGGTACTCGGTGCGGAACTGTTGGTCGACGGAGATGCCGAACAGGTACAGCTTGGTCGCGCCCAACGGCATCGCCAGGGTGACCACCGAGAACGCCGACACGAACACCAGCGCCGAAAGCTGTGCCACCCGCCGCCGACCCCGCCGCCACAGCCACCCGGCGCCGATCAGCCCCGCGATGCAGCCGACCTGGCCGACGGTGGTCAGCGCGTGCAGTTGATTCGACGACGGGTAGGCGGGCCATTCGACCCGGGCGATGGCGATCAGCGAGATCACCGCGACCGCGAGGGCGATCGCGGCGGCGAGGATCATCTGGCCCACGCTGGCCAGTGCGTTCCGCATGATCAGATGGGCAGCTTACGGAAGATTGCCCGCGGAACGTGCCGCAACACCATCATCACGTAGCGGAATGCGCCGGGCGCCCAAACCAAGTCCTTCCCCTTCGCGGCGGCGGTGACCGCGAGGTTGGCGACGTAATCCTTGTCGACGGTCAGCGGCGCTTCCTTGACGTGCGCGCTGAAGCGGGTGCGCACCTGACCGGGCCGGATCACCAGCACCCGGACCCCGTGCGGGCGCAGCGCCTCGCCGAGACCCAGGTAGAAGCCGTCCAGGCCGGCTTTGGTGGACCCGTAGACGAAGTTGGATCGGCGCACCCGCTCCCCGGCGACCGAGCTCATCGCGATGATCTGGCCGAAGCCCTGGGTGCGCATCTTCTCGGCGAGCAACACACCCACCGAAACCGCTGCGGTGTAGTTGATCTCGGCGACCTGCACGGCTTTGCGCTGGTTTTGCCACAGTTCCTCGGCGTCGGCGTCCAGCCCGAACGCGACGATCGCCACGTCGACATCACCGCCAGAGAAGGCCTGCTCGATCACCTTCGGGTGGGCCTCGGTGTCCAACGCGTCGAAGTCGATGAGTTCCACCGACTTGGCGCCGGCGGTCTCCATCTGCTGGACCGCGGCGTCGCGGCCGGGGTCGTCGGGCAGGCAGGCCAGGATCACCCGCGCGTGCGCGTTCTGCAGGTAGCGTTCGCAGATCGCCAGCCCGATCTCGGAGGTGCCGCCGAGCAGCAGCATCGTCTGCGGGTTTCCGGTGGCGTCGATCATGTTCGGTGGGCCTTTCTACAGCAGTTCCAGGCGGCGGGCCATGTCGGAGGCGAAGACGCCGTGGGGATCGGCCTTGCGCCGCGCCGCGATCCACTCGTCGATCCGGGGATACATCTTGTGGAAGCGCTCCGCGTTGACCCGGGAATCCTTGGCGGTGTACACCCGCCCGCCGAACTCCATCACCCGGTCGTCGAGTTCGTTGAGGAATGCGTTGACACCGGGCTTGTTCGGGAAGTCCATCGCGACGTTCCAGCCGGCCATCGGGAAGCTCAGCGGCGCTTGGTTGCCCGGCCCGAACAGCTTGAACACGTTGAGCGCCGAGTAGTGCCCGCGGGTCTGGATCCACCGGATGATGGCCTTGAACTCCTCCAGGGCATCCGGCGGCACCAGGAACTGGTGTTGGGCGAAACCTGCTGGCCCGTAACTGTTGTTCCACCCGCTGACCAGGTCGAGCATGTGGTAGAACTGCGACAGGTTCAGGATCTTGCCGGTGTAGGTGCCGCCCATCCGGTAGTACACCTCGCCGATCGCCATGAACGACAGCTTGTTCATCGCGCTGACCGGGAAGATGTTCGGCACGCTCAGCAGTTGCGGCGCATTGAATTTCAGCGGGTTTTTGGCCAGCTTCTTCGGCAGCTGATCGAGTGTGGCCAGGCTGCCCCGGCTGACCGCCGCGCGGCCCAGTTTCGGCGGCGGACTGATCAGGTCGAACCAGGCGGCCGAGTAGGTGTATTTGTCTTCGCTGCCGTCCAGGTGCACCGCGACCGTCTCGTCGAGGTCCTTGGTGGCGATGCCGTCGGCGATGAAGTAGGCGGTCTCGGTGCGGGTCATCGCGATGCGGGCCCGCAGCACGATGCCGGTCAGGCCGTTGCCGCCGACGGTGGTCCAAAACAGCTCGGCCTCCGGGCCGTCGGGGGTGATGGTGCGCACCTGGCCGTCGGCCATCAGCAGGTCGATCGACAGCACGTGGTTACCGAAACTGCCGGCGCTGTGGTGGTTCTTGCCGTGGATGTCCGAGGCGATCGCTCCGCCCACGGTGACCTGCCGGGTGCCGGGCAGCACCGGCACCCACAGCCCGAACGGCAGCGCCGCCTTCATCAGCTGATCCAGGCTCACCCCGCCGTCGACGTCGGCGATCGCCGTGTCGGCGTCCAGCGAGTGGATCTTGTTGACCGGGGTCATGTCGACGACGACGCCGCCGCCGTTTTGGGCCTGATCCCCGTAGGATCGGCCCAGGCCCCGCGCCAGGACGCCGCGGCGCAGATGTGCCGGACTGTCGGAGTTGGCGTCGGCGACCTGCTTGACGACGGTGGCGATCGCCTCGACGTCCGGGGTGGACAGGACTTGGGCGACCGTCGGCGCGGTGTGGCCGAACCCGGTGAGGGCACGTCGTGTGAGGGCCGGAACAGCCGCTGGCTGGGTAGACATCGCTGGCAAGGGTACCGCGACGGGCCCGGGGCTCAGCGCATCCGGAAGATCACCGCCCGCTGCACGATGAAATTGATCACCGTGGCGGTGCCCTGGGCGATGACGAAAGCCACCGGCTTGGCCCACGGCCGTTCGTGGTAGTGGAACAGGTCGAGGCACACGTGGTTGATGCCGACCTGGGCGGTGAAGGTGACCGCGTAGAGCACCATGACCGCGACAAAACGGGCGGTGCTCGGCGCGGCCTGGAAGGTCCACCGCCGGTTGATCAGGTAGGCGGTGATGGTGCCCGCAACAAAACTGGTGGCTTTGGCCGCGTCGATCTGCACGTGCGCCACCACATCCAGTAACTGGTAGAGGCCGTAGTCGACGATCGCCGACAGGCCGCCGGTGACGACAAACCGCCAGACCTGCGTCATCAGGCTCAGGGGGGCGCGCGGTGGGGCGATTTCGGCCATCGCGGGAAGTTTACGGCCCGGCCACTTCGAATCCGTTTGACGCCTCCGTACCGCCATGCGACCATGGACATCGCGAGCACCTCGCTAGGTGAGGCGTCTGCACGGATATAGGCCACTGACCCCGAACGTCGAGAGACGCCCCGGGTCAGGACAGCTCTTCCCGGCTTAAGGGTTGAGCCCAAGTGGCTTCCGGACGGTTTCCGGATACGCCGTGTAGTGCCGAAGCTCTGACGAGAGGGGTGCGTGTCCGCCGATTCCGGGCGGCCACTGTTTCCCCTTCTGTGCGTGCGAATTTGGTGACACCCCCGTGTGTCCTGGCCGTGAGGAGGTGAGGGCGAGATGAGTCCCAGCGATAGTCCGTATGCGTATTCGACCCATTCGTCCCGATCCGGTCCCGGCGCTTCTTCCGCTGCCTGAATCCGACGCTTTCGGCCGCTGTTTCACGCTGCCCGCTCGCCGCGGGTCGACGGTGCGGCCGAATCCGTGCTGGTAGCGGCGAACGAACTGCGGTCGCCGGTCGGGCCTCCCGACAGGAGACGATCATGGCTTTTGTTCTCGCACACCCGATCCCGACCGCCCGGCGGTCCACGTTGCTGCACGCCGGCCGCACGGCGGCGAGCCGGTTGTGGGCGCGGCGCACCCCGCAGCAGCGGGCCGCTGCCTACGTGTCCCGGATGCCGGTCGCGGTGATCACCGCTTCGCTGGGCGGCCACCCCACGCACCGGCGGGGCTAAGCACCGATGACCATGCAGGAAAGCGAGCCGTCGACAGCGCTCGACGTGCTCATCCACCAGTCCGACACGGTCGCCGGGTCGGCCCGCCCCGCGGCGGCCGATTCGGCGCACGTCGGGGATATCGTCGGCGCGTTCGGGCGGATCCAGCACGCCGATGTGGGCGCACGCCGTAACCGCTGGCAGCGGCTGCGCACCCTGCTGGTCATCAGTGGTCCCGGGCTGATCGTCATGGTGGGCGACAACGACGCCGGCGGTGTCGCGACCTACGCCCAGGCCGGCCAGAACTACGGCATGAAGCTGCTGTGGACGCTGGTGCTGCTGATCCCGGTGCTCTACGTCAACCAGGAGATGGTGCTGCGGTTGGGCGCGGTGACCGGGGTGGGCCACGCGCGGCTGATCTTCGCGCGGTTCGGCAAATTCTGGGGCGCGTTCAGCGTGGGTGACCTGTTGATCCTCAACGGGTTGACGATCGTCACCGAGTTCATCGGGGTCTCCCTGGCGCTCGGATTTCTGGGGTGCCCCAAGGCAATCGCGATCCCGGCCGCGGCGGCGCTGTTGTTCGCGGTGGTCGCCGGCGGCTCCTTCCGGCGCTGGGAAGCGCTGATGTTTCTGCTCATCGCGGTCAACGTGGTCGTCATCCCCATGACGCTGCTGGTGCATCCCACCGTGGCCGGCACGGTGGGCGGTCTGGTGCCGCAGCTTCCGGGCGGGCTGGACTCCACGCTGCTGCTGTTGCTGATCGCCATCGTCGGAACCACGGTGGCGCCCTGGCAATTGTTCTTTCAGCAGTCCAATGTGGTCGACAAACGCATCACCCCGCGTTGGATCCCCTACGCACGGGCCGATCTGGTGCTGGGCATTGTGGTGGTGATGCTCGGCGCCACCGCGCTGATCGCGGTCACCGCGTTCGGGCTGGGCGGCTCCGCCGATGCCGGCCAGTTCACCGACGCGGGTGCGGTGGCGGCCAGCCTGTCCCACCACGCCGGGCGCGCGGTGGGGGTGCTGTTTGCCGTTGTGCTGCTGGACGCCTCGCTGATCGGCGCCAACGCGGTGGGCCTGGCCACCACGTACGCCCTGGGCGACGCGATGGGCCAGCGACACTCGCTGCACTGGAAGCCCACCGAGGCGCCGCTGTTCTACGGCGCCTACGCCGCGCTGCTGGCGGTGTCGGCGGCGGTCGCGTTCAGCCCCGACCACGTGCTGGGCCTGATCACCCAGGGGGTGCAGGCCCTTGCCGGTGTGCTGCTGCCCTCGGCGACGGTGTTTTTGGTGCTGCTGTGCAACGACCGCCCGGTGCTGGGACCGTGGGTCAACACGGTGCGACAAAACGTCGTCGCCTGGGTCATCGTGTGGGCGCTGGTGCTGCTCTCGCTGGCGTTGACGACGGTGACCTTGTTCCCAGGGTTGTCGAGCACCGCCGTCCTGACCGGTCTGGGGGTCGGCACCGGGATCGGTGCGGTGCTGGGCGTGGGGGCGACCGTCGCCGGTCGGCGGGCCGCCGCGCGGCGTAGCCGGGTCGACGCCACGCGCGACGAACTCGACGCGATGCCGGCGCTGACCCGTGCCGAACGCAAGCAGGTCCGCGCCGACTACCGCGCCACCTGGCACACCCCGGCGCTCGCGACGCTGGAGCGGCCGGTGCTGTCCCCGGCGCGGCGGGCCGGGTTGGTGGTGTTGCGGGTCTACCTGGTGGTCGCGGTGGCGTTGGTGGTGGTCAAACTCGTCGAGCTCGGGATCGCCTGAGCGGCCTGGCCGTTACCGTTCCTCGATGGCTTCGCTTTGCGCGGCGACACCGTCGAGCACCGCGGCCAGCGTCGGCAACCCGGCGAGCACCGAACGGTCCCCGGCCGGCCGGTACCATTCGGCCCGCGCCGGCTGGCTGGGGCCCCACCTGGCCAGCCAGCCGCGCAACTCGCCGAGCGCATGCGCGTACGGGATGGCGCGCTGGAACAACACCGGGCGGGCCGCTTCCTCGACCTCGGCGAGGTTCACCTCGGTCAGGTACTGCCGCATGCCGGAGATCGCGGCGGCCAACCGGGTGCCGTTTTTGGTCCGCGGCGGCAGTAGGCGGCCCGCGGCCGCCACCCCGCCGCCCAGCACCGCCACCGCGACGCCCCACAGCACCCCGGCTCCGAGTACCGCGAGGCAGGCCGCCGCGACGGCCCCGATGCCGAGCAGCGCGAACCCCGCCCACTCCAGCCGGCGCGCGTTCCGGCGCAGCCAGCCGCTGTCGGCCACGCTCGCGGCGACCTTGCTCCGCGACGCCACCAGGTCGACCGGGCGGTGGGTGAGCTCGGAGGCCGCCACGTTCTCCCGCCCGCCCGGAAGGACGGCGTCCACGACGGCGCGCTCGAAGTCGGTGACCGCACCGTCGAGCGGCGCGCGCCGCGAAATCTGGTAGTCCAGCGCACCACCCTGCCCGGGCAGTTCGGCGATCCACAGGTAGTTACGCACGGCCAGGTCGAGGATCGTGGCGCCGATGTCGGCGGGGCGGGCCCGGCCGGTGGTCAGCGTCCCGACCTGGCCCGGCAGCACCCCGTCCGGGGAGGCGAACGCCAACCCACCGTCACCGGGGACCAGCAGTTGCGCGGTCGCGCCCGCGGTGTGGGCGACCGCGTCGTCGGCGCGGCGGCGCAGCCACCCGAACCCGGCCAGCAGCAGCGCCAGCATGGTGGCCACCGCGACCGCGATGACGCCGCCCAGGTCGTGCGCCGGCGCAGCGCCGGCCCCGGCGAGGGGGCTGAACTCGGCGGTGGCGGTGACGGTGCCCGACGGCAGCAGCACCGAGAACACCGCGACGCTGCCCGACTTGAGGCCGTTTTGCTGGAAGGTGACCTTGCCCGCGACTTCGGTCTGGGTCAGCGAGCACAGCCGCCGTTCACCGAGTAGCCCGTAGGCGCAGATCGGGGAGTCGGGGGCAGCGGCGGGGGAGACGAAGGTGCCGGTGAGCGTCTCGATCGGCGACGACCATCCCGCGGCCAGCAGCCAGGTGAACTGCTGCAGATCCGGGCTATCCGACACGGTGCCGGCCACCGTATAAGTCACCGTCGAGGTACCGGTGGGGACGGATATGACCAGGTTTCGGCCATCCACCTGGGCCGACGCCCCGCCCGTTGTCGTCAGGTCGGACACCTGGAAATGCTGGACGCGGTTGGCCTCGACGGGAATGTCCAGCGGCAGGCGATCGGAGGCCGACCCGCCCTGCGGGACGGCGATCGTGGCGGTGACCGCCAGTGATCCGTCGGCCTTGAGGTTCATCTGCACGTCGAGTTTCACGCCCGGCTCGTCGGCCCTAGCGAGCGGAACACCGCCAGCAAACCCCAACACGGCGATCAGACCGACAACCGCGCCGACGCGACCGAGGCGCGCCTGCAGGCGGCCAACAAGTGTCCCTCGCCACATGACCCGCAGAGTAACCTACGTTGACGTGCCCGTTGGTCCACGGATTCGTGAACGCGCGGTCCGATGTCGTGACGCACCGGTTCTGTTGGGGGAGGTTTCGTGAGCCGACCGTGGGACCCGTTTGGTGGCGGGTCGCAAAAACCGTGGGACGGTGACGTGTTCGGTGGCGGCCGCAGTCCCTACGGTCGCCCGTCGAGCACGGCTGCCGATCCGTGGGCCGGGGCCCCGGACCCGTGGAGCGCGGCACCGCAGCCGTACCAGGTCCCGGCCGCCGTCAGCGCCGCCCCCGCCCCGGCCCGCGGTGACACCGGCCGCTACAAGGTGCTCTCCGGGTTGCGCCGCCCGGCCGCCGCGCCGGTGTACGGCGCCGGATACCAACAGGGTTATCCGCAGGCGAGCGGATACTCCGCACCGTTTTCGGGCTATGCCGCCCCGGCGGCTCCGGTCACGCCGGCCGCCCCACCTCAGGCCGTGCCCCAAACGCAGTGGGGGGTCTACCAATCCGTCGACCCCTTCGGCTCCCCGCTGACCCCCGCGGCGACCGCAGCACCCGTCCCGCCAAAGACTCGCCCAATCATCCCGATCGTGCTGGGGGCGGCGGCCATAGTCGTCGCGCTTATCGTGGTCGCGGGCGCGGTAGTGGTGGTCGCCAAGAAAGGGACCACCTCGACCGCCAGCGGGCCGATGACCACGGCCAGTGCTTTGACCTCGGTCCCCACCACCGCGACCACAACCAGCTACCCGACCTCGACTACCCGGCGAACCACGCGAACCAGCACGTCGACGACCAAAGCCACCCCGACCGGCACCGCTGCACTGCAAGGCAACCCGCTGTTCGCCAACTTCGGCGCGGGGCTGGCCCGTCAGGCGTGCAACAGTGTCGGCTGGCCCTTCAACAACGACGCCGCGAAGGTGTTCTTCGACAGCGTCACCCCCTGCCTGGATACGGTGTGGCGGTCGCTGGTCACCACCACAACGGGACTGACGTACCGCTCTCCACAGGTGCTCGTCCCCACCGGCACCGTCATCACCAGCCCGTGCGGTACCGAGGAGATCGGGCCACGCGTCGCCGCGTTCTACTGCCCTGGGAACCAGACGCTGTACATGCCGCCGTCCGGGCTTCAAGTGGATGAAAACGGAAACCAGCCGATCATCTACATCGCGGTATTCGCCCACGAATTTGGTCACCACATTCAGGAAGTCACGGGCATCTCATCCGCGGCGTGGCAGCAGATGCGGGCCGAGGGTGTCGAGTCCGCCGCCGGGCTTGAAATGTCGCGGCGATTGGAACTAGAAGCGCAATGCTTTTCGGGGATGTTCGTGGGTTCGATCGTCGACAGCGGTGGCATGTTCACCCAGGCTGACTACCAGACCGCTTACGAAGACCAGCTCCGCGGCGACCACACCGGCGGGCCACGGGACCACGGCACGGACGCGCACGCCCAGGGCTGGTGGCGCCAAGGCGGCGACACGGGCCAGATCGGCCAGTGCAACACCTGGCTGGCACCCCCGTCGGACGTCTCCTAACTACAGCGAGCAGACGCAAAAGCCCCCGAAAACCCCTGGTTTGTGGTGCTTTTGTGTCTCAGTGTCAGTGTGAGTGTGCCGGGTTGCGGTGTGTCTGCGTGACAGGTGCCGTGGCGCGGTGGTTGGTTCTGTCTTACCTGGTGTCTGGCTCATTTTGCGTCTGCCGCCCTCGGGGTTGGCGT
>NZ_MLQM01000179.1:0-11208 GCF_001854525.1 Mycobacterium talmoniae | reverse complement strand
GGGCGGGGTCGCCGGCGGTGCCGGGTTGTTGCTGGGCGGGGCAGCGGGCGGATTGGGGTCGTAGGGACCGCCGACGCATACGCCGGTCGGGTTGCTTATGCATGCGGGATCGGCCGGCCCGGTAGGCGAATGCATGTTGTTATTCGCGTTGTTACCCGCGTTGGTGTCGTCGTCGTCCCCCCACGGACCGCCCTGGCAGACGGCAAGCCAAGGAAACTGGGCGCATCTAGGATCGTTCGGGTTCGTGGGAAGGGGGTCGGCACCCGCGGGGGTGGCCAGACTCAGCGCCGGGATAGCGACCAACGCGCCCACCGCCACTGCCTTCCCGATTCCGCTCCTCAGACCAGATGACATCGCCCAGCGCATCGATCGCTCCTCCCGCGGTTACCGGCCGTTCACCTAAATGACCCTTGACGTTTACCTCATCGACGTCGTGCCGCGCCGCGTTACAACCCCCCTACTCGGGCGCTTGCAGCAACGGCCGCAGCCGGGCCGTCTTCTCCGGTGTCCACCCCGGCGGCTGCAGCACCGCCGCCCAGCCGTCGGCGACGTCGGCGACGTAGCGATGCCCGTGACCGTCGGGCACGTCAACCGCCACCGCCATATCGGCCGACACCTGCAGGAAGGTCACTACCGGGATCCACTGCATCTCCGGCAGCACGTCGTAGCCGCGCGTCTCCCGCAGCCAGTCCGGTTTGCTGAACAGCAGGCCCGGATCCCACCAGGCGATCGGATCGGAGGCGTGCTGCAGATACACCACCCGCGGCGTGCCCCAGGGGCCCGCGGGGCGGTTGAGGTCCGACGGCCGGGCCGCGAACCGGACGCTGCGCCCGTCGTCGTAGATGGGCAGCCACTCCGGGGAGCCGGGATCGCGGTTCTCGGTGAGGTCGGTCCAGATGGTGTTTTTGAACGTGGGCCCGGAAAACAGCGCGCCGTCGGTGCGGGCCAGCACATTGTTGAGGTTCATGAACGGGGCTTCGCCGCCGAACGAGCCCAGGCTCTCGCCGAACACCACCAGCTTGGGCCGCTGGGATTCCGGCATTTGCCGTACCAGCGCGTCGACCGCCTCGAACAGCGCCTGCCCGGCCTGGCGGGCGTTTTCCTTGTCCACCAGGAAGGACAGCCAGCTCGGCAAGAACGAGTACTGCATGCTGACGATCGCGGTGTCGCCGTTGTACATGTACTCCAACGCCGAGGCTTCGGCTTCGTTGATCCAGCCGGTTCCGGTGGTGGTGGCGACGGCGACCACGGCGCGGTTCAGCCCGCCGGTGCGCTGCAGCTCGCGCGCCGCCACGGCGGCGGTCTCCTTGATTCCGGGGGCGGAATGCAGCCCGGCGTAGGCCCGGATCGGCTGCGTCGCCGGCGCCCGGTTGAACTCGCTGAGCTGCGCGACGGTGGGGCCGGCGGCCACGAAGATCCGGCCCTGGTGGCCCAGCGACTCCCACGACACCAGCGACCCTGGCCCGCCCGAACGCAGCGGCGTCGACGGCCGCGGCGTGTCCGGGCTCATCTCGTTGTTGACCGAGGCGAAGGTGTTGTTCATCGCCCGCATCGCGCCGCGGATCACCACACCGTTGAGCACCGCGATGGTCAGCGTCACCAGTAGCGCCACCGCCACCACCGCCGAGACCCGCGGCGGCGCAACCCGATTGAGCTGGCGCGCCAGGAAGCGAATCAGTCTGCGGACGAGCTGGCCGATCTCGACCAGTACGAACAACACGACCACGGACAGGATCCCGGCAAGCGGGTAATCGAGCCGCTTCAGCCGCGGCACCCCCATCAGGTCCCGCACATGGTCCTGCCACACGTGGAACCAGATCGCCATCCCCAGTTGACCGACGGCGCCGACGGCGATGAGCACCAACCACGCCCAGCGCGGTGCGGGCGGGCTGGACTCCTTGGAGCGCATGTAGCGCACCAGCCAGACGGCGAAGACCCCCAGGCCGTAGCCCGCGGCACCGGACCCGCCGGAGACCAGCCCCTGAAAAAGCGGCCCGCGGGGCAGCAGCGACGGCGACAGCGAAAACCACAGGAACACCAAACCGACCGCGGTGCCGGTGAAGGTGTAGTGCCGAATCCACCAGGCTTTGCGGGGCGGGGCCGGGGTTTCCGGTTCGGCGGTGGCCGTCGCTGATTCGCCCAAGGTGGCCTCTACCGGTGGGTGAAGTTCGGCGGTCGCTTCTCGACGAACGCGGCCATTCCCTCGGTTTGGTCGTCGGTGGCGAACGCCGAGTGGAACAGCCGGCGCTCGTAGAGCAGCCCCTCGGTCAGGGTGGATTCGAAGGCGCGGTTGACGGCTTCCTTGGCCATCCGGGCCGCGGACAGCGACATTCCGGCGATGGTGGCCGCCACCTTGTTGGCCTCGGTGAGCAGATCGTCGGCGGGCACCACCCGGGAGACCAGGCCGCTGCGTTCGGCTTCGGCGGCGTCGATGGTGCGTCCGGTCAGGATCAGATCCATCGCCTTGGCCTTGCCGATGGCCCGGGTCAGCCGCTGCGAGCCGCCCATGCCGGGCAGCACCCCGAGTTTGATTTCGGGCTGGCCGAACTTCGCGGTGTCCGCGGCGATCAGCAGATCGCACATCATCGCCAGCTCGCAGCCGCCGCCGAGCGCGTGGCCGGCCACCGCGGCGATCGTCGGGGTGCGCACCGCCGCCAGCTTGCCCCAGGCGGCGAAGAAGTCGGCGGCGAACACGTCCGCGAAGGACTTCTCGGCCATCTCCTTGATGTCGGCGCCGGCGGCGAACGCCTTCGCGTTTCCGGTGATGATGATGGCGCCGATGTCTGGGTCGTCGTCGAGTTCTGCTGCGGCGCTGGTGACTTCGGCCATCACCTGGCTGTTGAGCGCGTTCAGGGCCTGCGGCCGGTTCAACGTGATGGTGCCGACCCGGCCGTCACGGTCTACCAGGATGGTTTCGTAGGTCATTGGCGTCTCCTTAGAAGGTCAGGTCGGGTTCGGCGGGCACGAAGTAGGCCTCGATGTCGGCGGTGCTGACCTCGGCCAGCGTGGCCGGCGACCAGGTCGGGTTGCGGTCCTTGTCGACCAACTGCGCCCGGATGCCCTCCACCAGGTCGTGGGAGCGCAGCGAGGCGCACGACACCCGATACTCCTGGGCCAGAACGGCTTCCAAGGTGTCGAGCTTGGCCGCCCGGCGCACCGACTCCAACGTCACCGCCAGCGCGACCGGCGAACGGGTGGCGATCAGCTTGGCGGCGGCCGCGGCGTCTTCGCCGCCGTGGTCGCCCAGCGCGGCGACGATCTCAGCCACGGTGTCATGCGCGTAGCATTCGTTGATCCAGTCCTGCTGCGCGGCAAGGGTGCTGGGCGGTGGCTCGATGGCGTGCGCGGCCAGCGCGGCGTCCACCCCGTCGGCGACGATCGCCGCGGTGAAGTCGGCCAGGGCCGCGTGCGGCACGTAATGGTCGGCGAATCCCAGCGCGATGGCGTCGGCGCCGGAGAACGGCGCGCCGGTCAGCGCCGCATGCAGCCCCAGCGATCCCGGCGCCCGGGACAGCAGATAGGTGCCGCCGACGTCGGGAATGAACCCGATACCGACCTCGGGCATCGCCACCTTCGAGGTGTCGGTGACCACCCGGGTGTTGGCGTGCGCCCCGACACCGACCCCGCCGCCCATCACGATGCCGTCCATCACCGAGACGTACGGTTTGGCGAACCGGCCGATCGCGGCGTTCAGCAGGTACTCGTCGTACCAGAACCGCCGCGCCGCGGACCCGTCGGCTTTGGCGCTGTGGTAGATCGCCACCACGTCGCCACCCGCGCACAGCCCGCGCTCTCCGGCACCGCAGAGCACCACCGCGCGCACCGCGTCGTCGTGTTCCCAGTCGGTGAGCACCGCGCGCATCGCGTCCACCATGGTCTGGGTCAGCGAGTTGATCGCCTTCGGTCGATTCAGGGTCAAAACCCCCACACCATTATCGATGCGGGTCAGGACCTCGTCGGATTCGGCAGCCACGCCTTCGCAATCTAGATCCCTACCCGTGTGCGCCCGCCCGCGGGTAAGGTTTATCTGTGAATGGCCAGGGAACTTGCCCGGGCCGCTGATCGTTGATCGTGTGTTCGCACACCTCAAGTGATGGAACTAGAGAGGATCCGACGGTGCGGGAGACCAGCAACCCGGTATTTCGTTCGCTGCCGAAGCAGCAGGGCGGGTACGCGCAGTTCGGGACCGGCGCTGCCGGTGCCGCGGCCCAGCAGATACACCAGGGCTATCAGGGGTATCAGACCGACCCTTACGTCGCTCAGCAGGGGCGTATTGCGCGCCCGCTGACGATCGATGACGTCGTCACCAAGACCGGCATCACGCTGGGGGTGCTGACCGTCGTCGCCATCGTCTCTTACTTCCTGGTGGCGATGAACCAGGCGCTGGCCGGTCCGCTCACCTTCATCGGTGCGTTCGGCGGCCTGGGCTTGGTCCTGGTCGCCACCTTCGGGCGCAAACAGGACAGCCCGGCGATTGTGCTGAGCTATGCCGCCCTGGAGGGCATGTTCCTGGGCGCCATCTCGTTCCTGCTCGCCAACTTCGCGGTGTCGAGCACCAACGCCGGGGCCCTGATCGGGCAGGCGGTGCTGGGCACGCTCGGGGTGTTCTTCGGCATGTTGGTCGTCTACAAGACCGGGGCGATCCGCGTCACGCCCAAGTTCACCCGGATGCTCGTCGCCAGCATGTTCGGCGTGTTGGTGCTGATGCTCGGCAACCTGGTGCTGGGCATGTTCGGCGTCGGCGGCGGCGCGGGCATGCACCTGCGCGACGGTGGGCCGCTGGCCATCATCTTCTCGCTGGTGTGCATTGGGATCGCGGCGTTCAGCTTCCTGATCGACTTTGACGCCGCCGACCAGATGATCCGCGCCGGCGCCCCCGAGAAGGCCGCCTGGGGGATCGCGCTGGGCCTGACCGTGACCCTGGTCTGGCTCTACCTGGAGATCCTGCGTCTGCTCAGCTACTTCCAAAGCGACTAGTCGCGGACGCTCTTACGACAAAGGCCCGGCACCCGCAGGTGCCGGGCCTTTTCGTTGTCAGGCTTTTTCGTTGACTCTGCGTCCACCAGACAAAAGTGCGAGTAAGGGGTCTGGTCAGCGCAGAGTCAATGCTTGGTCAAGACTTCCCAGGCACGCTGAACCCGCTGGATGACGTCGCCGCCGCGGTGCTCGCTCAGCACCTTGACGTGGGTCCAGCCGAGGCCCTGGATGTACTCCAGCCGTGCGACGTCTTTCACGAACTGTGGACGATCGGTGCGGTGTTGGTCGCCGTCGTATTCGACGGCCAGCATGATGTCCTCCCAGCCCATGTCGAGGAAGTAACGCGGGTAGCCGTCGGGGCCGAGCACAGGGATCTGAGTCTGCGGCTTGGGAAACCCGGCGTTGATAAGCAGGAGCCGCAACCAGGTTTCCTTCGGCGACTGCGCACCGGCATCGACAAGGTCCAGGGCCTTTTTCAGTTGGCGCAGCCCGCGGGTATGAGGATGCGCTTTGGCAACCTCCACAACATCGTCGATCTTGAAGTGGGTGGCATTGGCCAGCGCGTCGAGTCTGGCGACCGCCTGGCCCAAGGTTCCACGCCTGGCCAGGTCGAAGGCCGTGCGCTCGATGGTGGTCATCCGCATCCCGCCGAACAGCTGGGTTTCGCCGTCGAGCAGCAATACGTCGCGAGTCTTTACCCCGTTCGGCGCCCTGGCATTGCGCCAGATCAACTCGACTACCGCGTTATCGTCGACCCATCTCGCGCCGTGCAGCGCCGAGGCGGCGAGTCCGGCGATCACCGCCTGGCGGCCCGACCACAGCCAGGCCGCGAAGATGCGTTGCCGCAGCGGCGGCGTGATGCGCTTGTCCAGGTAGACGTTCGGCATGATTGCCGTGTAGTACCTGTCCAGCTCATGCCAGCTGACCAGCCCCGCTGAAAGCGCCTCGCTACCAATAAATGGCTGTCTCCCCATGTCCCCCATGCGGGCATGCTGCCAGCACCTAGCGATGAGGACCAGTCAGCAGTTGACTCTGCGTCTACCAGGCAAAAGTGCGAGTAGGGTGCCTGGTCAGCGCAGAGTCAACGCAATTACGACAGCCGCTCGATGACCATTGCCATGCCCTGGCCACCGCCGACGCACATCGTCTCCACACCGAACGTCTTGTCGTGGGTCTGCAGGTTGTTCAGCAGCGTGGCGGTGATGCGGGCCCCGGTCATCCCGAACGGGTGGCCCAACGCGATCGCCCCGCCGGAGACGTTGAGCTTGTCCTCGTCGATGCCCAGCGCGCGGGCCGAGCCCAACACCTGCACCGCGAACGCCTCGTTGATCTCGAACAGGTCGATATCGGACACCGACATGCCGGCGTTGGCCAGCGCCTTCTTGGTGGCCTCGATCGGGCCCAGACCCATGATCTCCGGGGACAGCCCGGACACCCCGGTGGACACGATGCGGGCCAGCGGGGTCAGCCCCAACTCGCGCGCCTTCACATCGCTGGTGATGATCACGGCCGCCGCGCCGTCGTTGAGCGGACAGGCGTTGCCGGCGGTCACCGTGCCGTTGGGCCGGAACACCGGCTTGAGCTGGCTGACCTTCTCGTACGTGGTGCCCGGCCGCGGGCCGTCGTCGGTGCTCACCGTGGTGCCGTCGGGCAGGGTGACCGGGGAGATCTCGCGGGCGAAGTGGCCGTTCTTGATGGCTTCCTCGGCGAGGTTCTGGCTGCGCACCCCCCAGCGGTCTTGGTCTTCGCGGCTGATCCCGGTGTGCAGCACGACGTTCTCGGCGGTCTGGCCCATCGCGATGTAGATGTCGGGCAGGTTGCCGTCGGCGCGCGGGTCGTGCCATTCGGTGGCACCGGCCGCGGCGGCCTCGGTGCGGGCCATGGCGTCATCGAACAGCGGGTTCTTGCTGTTCGGGGCGCCGTCGGCGGCACCGATACCGAACTGCGAGACGGTCTCGACCCCGGCGGAGATGAACGCGTCGCCCTCACCGGCCTTGATCGCGTGGAATGCCATCCGGGTGGTCTGCAGCGACGACGAGCAGTACCGGTTCACGGTCGTGCCCGGCAGGAAGTCGTAGCCGAGCTGCACTGCGACCACGCGCCCGATGTTGTAGCCGGCGGCCCCGCCGGGCTGGCCGCAGCCCATCATCAGGTCGTCGATCTGGTGTGGGTCGAGCGCCGGCACCTTGTCCAGCGCGGCGCGCACCATCTGGGCGGCCAGGTCATCGGGCCGCATGCTGACCAGCGAGCCCTTGCCGGCCCGGCCGATCGGCGAACGAGCAGTTGAGACGATGACGGCTTCCGGCACGACGGCTCCTTTTCGCGGTGTGGGTTCAGGTAGAACCGCTGGCCCGAATCTAGTCCGGCGACCAACCGGGCCGAACTAGGGGGCTCCGGAGACGACCGTTACCGGTCGGCGGGGACGACGGGCGCGGGCACCCCGGTGGTGGGTCGGCGCCGCAGCCGCGACATCGCCAGCAGCCGGGTGCGGCGCGGCACGGTGCGCGCATCGGTGGGCGCCCACGGCAACTCGGGCAGGCCGCCGGCGGCGTGTTCACCCAATCCTTCGCAGAGCGCCGGGAACAACTGGTTGGCCGCCAAGGCGTAACCGGCCGCCGACGGGTGGTACTGGTCCTCGGAGAACAACAGCTCCGGGTCGTGCAGGAACTCGGGGGCCAGCAGGTCGGCGAACGGCACCGCCACCCCGCCGGCGGCGCGGACGGCGGCGGCCTGAGCGCGGGCCAGCCGCAGCCCGAGGGTGCGGGCCACCGACCGCAGCGGCTGCGGGATGGCGGTGATCACCCCGAAATCCGGGCAGGTCCCGACCACCACCACCGCGCCGCTGGCGCACAGCCGGCGCACCGCGGCACCCAGCCGACGCGCGGAGCGGGAAACCCCGTTGAGGGCCGTGACGTCGTTGGCGCCGATCATGATCACCGCGGCATCCGGCGGCGGCCCGGCCACAAACATCGCGTCGACCTGGCCGGAGAGCCCCTTGGAGGTGGCGCCGACGATCGCCTTGGTGCTCAACCGGATCCGTTTGCCGGTGTGCGCGGCGAGCGCCCGGGCGATCAGCACCCCGGGGACTTCCTCGGCGCTGCGGCAGCCGTACCCGGTGGCCGTGGAGTCGCCGAAGATCATCAGGTGTAGGTCGACGGGCGTCCCGCGCTCCCAGCGCTGCACCGGTCCGCCCTCGGGCGAATACACGCCGTCGGCCCGCGGCGGGATGTCCCAGGCCTTAGGGATCACCTGGCGGGCCTGGATCGCCTGGCCGGCCAGCAGGTTGCGTGCACCCAGGTACGCCGTGCCCGTCGAGGCCAGCGCACCCGCTGCGGCCAGTGCGATCGTGGATCGTCGCGGAGCCCGAATCTGCACGTAATCCAGTTTAGGTAGCGCGTCGCCAGCGGGTCTGAACGCAACGGAACAGCGGGATTACGGAGTGGAACAAAACCGGTATCGAAACAGACTCTTTGATTGTTGAAATTCTTAAAGATGTCACGCTAAGTTACCGGGGTTGGCCAAGTCGGCCTCGGGGGTTTGCACCACTACAACGGCGTAGGGAGTTGGCCATGACCGCAGTCATTGAGGTATCCGACCCGCCCCGTGCTTGTATCAGCCCAGGTGGGACGCTCAGAACCCGTCGGTATCCAGTCAGCGACGGAGCCCCCGTCGAGGTCGTCGAGGATCGGGCCGGGATCGCCGGTCGACTCGCCTGGCTGGCCGCTCGTCTTACCATTCGGCCAACCTTGTCCATCGGTAGCTACCTGCCGCACGCGCCGTGGCCGTGGGGCGTCCTCGATATCGCCGCCCGCGCGGTGCTTCCGCCGGCGGGCACCATCCGCGCCACCATCGGGTTGCCGCAGTGCACCGCCCAGCTGGTCCGTGCCCCCGGGGTGCTGCCGGCCGACGGCACCCGCCGCGTGGTGCTCTACCTGCACGGCGGCGCCTTCATCACCTGCGGCGCCAACACCCACGGTCGGCTGGTCACCAAGTTGTCGCAGTATGCCGACAGCCCGGTGCTGGTGGTGAACTACCGGATGCTGCCCAAGCATTCGATCGGCCAGGCCATCGACGACTGCTACGACGGGTATCAGTGGCTGCGTCAGCAGGGCTATCCGGCCGACCAAATCGTGCTGGCCGGCGACTCCGCCGGCGGCTACCTTGCGCTGGCGTTGGCCGAACGTCTCTTCGACGAGGGTGAAGAGCCCGCGGCGATCGCCTGCATGTCGCCGCTGATGCAGATCGACAAGGCGCCCAAGCAGGCGCATCCCAACATTCGCACCGACGCGATGTTCCCGGCCAAGGCGTTCGACGCGTTCGTCGACCTGATCGCCCGGGCGGCGCGCGGGCACGTCGTCGATGGGCGCCCCGAACAGATCCTCGAACCGCTCGACCACGTCGAACCGGGCTTGCCCCGCACGCTGATCCACGTGTCCGGGTCCGAGGTGCTGCTGCACGACGCCCGGCTGGCCGCGCGCACCCTGGCCGCGGCCGGGGTGCCGGTGGAGCTGCGGGTGTGGCCCGGCCAGATGCACGTGTTCCAGCTCGCCGCGCCACTGGTGCCGGAGGCGACCCGCTCGCTGCGGCAGATCGGCGAATACATCCGGGAAGCCACCGGCTAGCTAGCGCCGGGCGCGGTGCGGCTGAGCGCACCTGCGACGATGTAGCCATGCGGATCGCGCGCCACATCAGTGAACTCATCGGCAACACCCCGCTGGTCCAGCTGAACTCGGTCGTGCCGCCCGGGTCCGGTCGGGTGGTGGCCAAGATCGAATACCTCAACCCCGGCGCGAGCTCCAAGGACCGCATCGCGATCAAGATGATCGACGCCGCGGAGGCCAGCGGGCAGCTCAAACCCGGCGGCACGATCGTCGAACCCACCTCCGGCAACACCGGGGTCGGCCTGGCGCTGGTCGCCCAGCACCGCGGCTACAAGTGCGTGTTCGTCTGCCCGGACAAGGTCAGCGAAGACAAACAGAATGTGTTGCGCGCCTACGGCGCCGAGGTGGTGGTGTGCCCGACCGCGGTGCCGCCGGATCACCCGGACAGCTACTACAGCGTGTCCAACCGGCTGGTCACCGAGATCGACGGCGCCTGGAAACCCGACCAGTACTCCAACCCGGCGGGCCCGGACAGCCACTACGAGACCACCGGCCCGGAGATCTGGGCCGACACCGACGGCAAGGTCACCCATTTCGTCGCCGGCATCGGCACCGGCGGCACCATCACCGGCACCGGCCGCTACCTCAAGGAGGTGTCCGGCGGCGCGGTGCGCATCATCGGCGCCGACCCGGAGGGTTCGGTGTATTCCGGCGGCACCGGCCGGCCCTACCTGGTCGAGGGGGTGGGCGAGGACTTCTGGCCGGCGGCCTACGACCCCGCGGTGCCCGACGAGATCATCGGGGTGTCCGACGCCGACTCGTTCGACATGACCCGGCGGCTGGCCCGGGAGGAGGCGCTGCTGGTCGGCGGATCCTGCGGGATGGCGGTGGTGGCCGCGCTGCGGGTCGCCGAACGCGCCGGGCCCGACGCGCTGGTGGTGGTGTTGCTGCCCGACGGCGGCCGCGGCTACATGTCGAAGATCTTCAACGACGCCTGGATGTCGTCGTATGGCTTCCTGCGCACCCGACTGGACGGCTCGACCGCACAACCCACCGTCGGGGATGTGCTGCGCGGAAAATCCGGTGCGCTGCCCGACCTGGTGCACACGCACCCGTCGGAGACGGTGCGCGACGCGATCAGCATCCTGCGCGAGTACGGGGTGTCGCAGATGCCGGTGGTCGGGGCCGAACCGCCGGTGATGGCCGGTGAGGTGGCCGGCAGCGTCTCCGAACGGGAACTGTTGTCGGCGGTGTTCGAGGGCCGCGCCAGCCTGGCCGACGCGGTGGCCCAACACATGAGCCCGCCGCTGCCGCTGATCGGGGCCGGTGAATTGGTCAGCGCGGCCGCCAAGGCGCTGCGGGAGCAGGACGCGGTGATGGTGGTCGAGGAGGGCAAACCCGTCGGGGTGATCACCCGCCACGATCTGCTCGGGTTCTTGTCCGAAGGCGCCCGTCGGCGCTAGCGGGGGAGCGCCGAGCGACGCGCCGCACAGCTTCGGCGGCAAACCGCACTGGCGCGCGCCGCCGTCGGGTAGTGTCTGGGACCGCCCGATCCACCGGGATCTCGTTCCGAGCAGCAAAGGGTGTTCACGTGACCAACCAGCCGCCTCCGCCGCCCCCTGGTAACTAC
>NZ_MLQM01000178.1:0-11313 GCF_001854525.1 Mycobacterium talmoniae | reverse complement strand
GGTGCTGGCCGGATGCGGGTCGGTGGTCGACGGGCACCCGGTGTCGATGCTCTACAACCCGGCACAGGTCGGCGGGCTGCCGGTGACCGACGGCCCCAACGGTCCGCGCGATAACGCGCCCGCCCCGACCGGCACGGTGACCAACACCGATCACGGCAAAATCGACGAACTGGTGACGTTGGCGATCAACGACATCGAAGCGTATTGGAAGGACCACTACGAGGGCTTAAAGCGGACCTTCACGCCCGTCCCGACCTACATCTCCTACGACTCGACCGACCCGAGGGGACCGATGCTGTGCCCCGATGAGCCGACATACCAGAACGAGAACGCGATGTTCGGCGCGTGCCGCTATCCCTTCAAGTGGGACCAGACCTTCATCGCCTGGGACCGTGGTTCGTTCATGCCCACCGCGGAAAAATACTTCGGCCCGATGGCCGTGGTCGGGGTGTTGGCGCACGAGTACGGGCATGCGCTGCAGAGCATGTCGGGCTTGGCGGACAAGTCAACCCCGGTCGTCGTCAAAGAACAGCAGGCCGACTGCTTCGCCGGCGTGTATTTGCACTGGGTAGCCGAGGACCAGTCGTCCCGCTTCACGCTGAACACCACCGAGGGGCTCAACCACGTGCTCGCCGGGGTGATCATGGGCCGCGATCCGGTGTTGGGTCCCGGCGACGAGAAGTGGATCAAAAAGGGTCATGGGACGGCGCTGGACCGGGTCGGTGCGTTCCAGATGGGCTTCGACACCGGCACCGCGGTGTGCGCGGCGATCGACATGGCCGAAATCGAGCAACGCCGGGGTGACCTGCCAATGGCGTTGCGGCCCGATGATTCCGGCGACGTGCCGACCGGTGACGTGGACATCGACAAGGACACCCTGTCGGCGCTGATGGACGTGATGAACAAGATCTATTCGCCGCAGCAGCCGCCCACCCTGTCCTACGACACCCCGCAATGCGCGGACGCCCAAGCCAGCCCCCCGGCCTCGTACTGTCCGGCCACCAACACCATCAGCGTCGACCTGGCTGCCTTGGAGGAGATGGGGACGCCGGCCGACGAGCGAAAGAACAAGGTGATGTTGCAGGGCGACGACACCGCGTTGTCCGTGGTCATGTCGCGGTACACGCTGGCGCTGCAACATCAGCGGGGTGTGGAGCTGACCTCGGCGATGGCGGGGCTGCGGACCGCCTGCCTGACCGGGGTGGGCCAGCGCGGGATGGCGGAACCGGCCGGCACCGACGGCAAGGGCCTGATTCTCACCGCCGGTGACCTGGATGAAGCCGTCACCGGCCTGTTGGCCAACGGGCTGGCCGCCAGCGACGTCAACGGCAACACCGTGCCGGCCGGCTTCACCCGGATCCTGGCGTTCCGCTCCGGCGTGCTGGACGGCGATGCGGACCGGTGCTACCAACGCTTCCCGTAACCACCGGCCATTGACCATACTGAATGGCTTACTGTAGCTTCTTTCACATGCGAAGCGGGTGCCGGTGGCGGGCATGAGCCCGAGCCCTGGCCCGGGCCTCAAGATCGACCGGGGGCTGCCCAACCAATTGGACCGGGTGGCCAGGGCGGCCGACGAATTGGAACGCCACGGCTATGACGGCTGCTGGGTCGGGGAGATCAACCACGATCCGTTCCTGCCGTTGTTGCTGGCCGCCGAGCACACCTCGCGGCTGGAGGTGGGCACCAGCATTGCGGTGGCGTTCGCGCGTAACCCGATGACCGTCGCCCAGGTCGGCTGGGATCTGCAGGCCTACTCGCGGGGCCGGCTCAATTTGGGCCTGGGCACCCAGATCCGGCCGCATATCGAGAAACGATTCAGCATGCCGTGGAGCCACCCGGTGCGCCGGATGCGGGAATTCGTGTTGGCGTTGCGGGCGATCTGGACGGCCTGGCAGGACGGCACCAAGCTGGGTTTCGACGGCGAGTTCTACACCCACAAGCTCATGACGCCGATGTTCACCCCCGAACCCCAACCGCACGGCTTCCCGAAGATCTTCCTCGCCGCCGTCGGCGAAGCGATGACCGAGCTGTGCGGTGAGGTCGCCGACGGCATGCACGCCCACGCCTTCACCACCCGGCGCTACCTCGCGGAGGTGACCGTCCCGGCGCTGCGGCGCGGCCTGCAGCGGACGGGGCGGGAGCGCAGCGCATTTCAGCTGTCGGCGCCGGTGTTCGTGGTGACCGGCGACACCGACGCCGAACTGCAGGCCGCCGCGGCCGCGACCCGCAAACAGCTGGCGTTCTACGCGTCGACGCCGGCCTACCGGGCGGTGCTCGACCTGCACGGCTGGGGCGAGCTGCACACCGAATTGCACCGGCTGTCGCTGCGCGGCGCCTGGGACGAGATGGGCGCGCTGATCGACGACGAGATCCTCGACGCGTTCGCCGTGGTCGCACCGGCCGGGGACGTGGCCGCCAAGCTGCGCGAGCGCTGCGACGGGGTGATCGACCGCGTCCTACCGGGTTTTCTGTCCGGCGTTTCCGAGTCCACGGTGACCGCCATCGTGAACGACATGCGGACCGATGTGACCGTGTCAGGGAGGAACTGATGAGCACCCGGATTATCGATGCAGCCGCCCAGCTGTTCGCCACCCCGAAGGCCTACACCGACGAGCCGAAACTGCATGCGGCACTGCGGCATCTCCGCGGTCACGCCCCGGTGTCCTGGGTCGACGTCCCGTCCTATCGACCGTTTTGGGCGATCACCAAACACGCCGACATCATGGAAATCGAACGTAACAACACGCTGTTCACCAACTGGCCGCGCCCGGTGTTGGTGACCGCGGAAAACGATGAGCGCCAGGCCAATATCGGGGTGCGCACGCTGATCCACATGGACGACCCGCAGCACCGCGAGATGCGGGCGGTCGGCGCGGACTGGTTTCGGCCCAAAGCCATGCGGGCGCTGAAGGCCCGCGTGGACGAACTGGCCAAGATCTACGTCGACAAGATGATGGCCCAGGGCCCGGAGTGCGACTTCGTCCAAGAGGTGGCGGTGAACTATCCGCTGTATGTGATCCTGTCGCTGCTGGGCCTGCCGGAATCCGATTTCCCGATGATGCTCAAACTCACCCAGGAGCTGTTCGGCAACGACGACGACGAACTCAGGCGCGAGGTCCCGCCCGGTGAGGAGATGACGGCGCTGCTGGAAATGTTCCAGTACTTCACCGAGGTGACCGCATCACGGCGGCAAAACCCCACCGAGGACATGGCTTCGGTGATCGCCAACGCCCGGATCAACGGCGAGCCGCTGTCCGATATCGACACGGTCTCCTACTACGTGCTGATCGCCGCCGCCGGCCACGACACCACCAGCGCCACCATTTCCGGCGGCATGCTGGCGTTGCTCGAACACCCGGAGCAGCGGGAGAAGCTGCGCGCCGACCTCGGCTTGATGCCGCTGGCCGTTGAGGAGATGATCCGCTGGGTCACCCCGGTCAAAGCGTTCATGCGCACCGCCGCCGCCGACACCTCGATCCGCGGTGTCGACATCGCCGCGGGGGAGTCGGTGCTGCTGTCGTATCCGTCGGCCAACTGCGACGAAGAGATCTTCGACGACCCGTTCACCTTCGACATCGCCCGCGACCCCAATAAGCACGTCGCGTTCGGCTACGGCGTGCACTTCTGCATGGGGGCGGCGCTGGCCCGCATGGAGGTGAACAGCTTTTTCACCGAGCTGCTGCAGCGGCTGGACTCCGTCGAACTGGCCGGTGCGCCCCAGCACATCGCGACGACGTTCGTCGGCGGGCTCAAACACCTGCCGATCCGGTACTCGCTGCGGTGAGCGCCCGCCGCCCGTTCGCGGCCCGTTTGCGGGGCGCACCGCCCTGGTCACCGGCGCCGCGCCCGGGTTGGTGCAGCGCATGGCCATCCGGTTCGTGGCCCAGCACCGCGCAGCACCCGAGCAACTGGAAGGACATCCCCGATGAATCCCGTGGCGTCGATCCCGCGTTATCCCACCGACGTGACCAGCGGGTGGCTGTCGGGGGTGCTGAGTTCGCGTGGCGAGCCGGTCGAGGTGCGCGAGGTGGACGTGCGACCCGTCGGGACCGGGCAAACCGGCGCCACCTACCGGCTGTCGGTCCGCTACGCGAGCGATCCGGGCGGCCTGCCGGAGACCTTCGTGATCAAGCTGCCCGCCGGCGACGACACCGTCCGGGACCGGGTCGCGTTGGGCTACCGCAGCGAATGCGCGTTCTACGCCTCGGTGGCCGATCGGGTGAAGATCCCGGTGCCGCAGTGCTTTCACTGCGAGATCAGTGCGGACGCCGCCGACTACGCGCTGCTGCTCGCCGATGAGTCGCCGGCGACGCAGGGCGACCAGATCGCCGGCTGCGGGGAGCAGCAGGCTCGGCTGGCGGTGCGCGCCCTGGCCGGGCTGCACGGGCCCACCTGGTGCGGCCCGGAGTGGCCCACCTTCCCCGGCCTGGCGATGACGCAGCTGGATGCGGCGGGTGCCAAGGGGATGGGCGACGTCGCCCGGATGAGCGCCGACATCACCGTCGAGAAGCTCGGCGCGAAACTCGGTGCGGCCGACTGTGACACGCTCAAAGCCGCGATGGACGTGGTGACCCCGTGGGTGCTGGCGCGGCCCGAGCGGTTCAGCTTGATCCACGGCGACTACCGCCTGGACAACATGCTGTTCGTGCCGGACGGCAGCGCGATCCGGGTGGTCGACTGGCAGACGTTGGGGGTCGGCCTGCCCACCCGGGATCTCGCGTTCTTCGCCGCCACCAGCCTGGAGCCGGGGCTGCGGGCCGCCCTCGAACGGGACCTGGTGACCGAGTACCACACCGCCCTGCTGGACTACGGCGTCACCGACTACGACCGCGAAACATGCTGGCAGGATTACCGGTTCGGGGCCATCCAGGCGTTGCTGATCTCCGCGCTCGGCTTTGCTTTCGCGGTCGGCACCGACCGCGGTGACGACATGATCGTCACCATGCTGCGACGCAGCTGTCAGGCCGTCCGTGAGCTGGGGACGCTGGATCTGGTCGACACCGTCTGACGACTGTCAGATATCGTTGACACTTGTCAGCCACGCCGCGTAGGCTGGGTCGACACAGTGAGGAAGTGGGCCGTGGATCAACAACTCCCGCGCACCGCGGTCATCGGCGCCGGCATCAGCGGCCTGACCGCCGGCAAGATGCTCAACGACTACGGCGTGCCCTACACCACCTTCGAGCTGTCCGACCGCATCGGCGGCAACTGGGCGTTCGGCAACCCCAACGGGCATTCCAGCGCCTACCGGTCGCTGCACATCGACACCTCGAAATATCGGTTGTCGTTCCAGGACTTTCCGATACCCGAGCACTATCCGGCGTTTCCGCACCATTCCGAAATCAAGGCCTACCTGGACTCCTACGCCGACACCTTCGGGCTGTTGGACAACATCGAGTTCAGCAACGGCGTCGTGCACGCCCGTCGGCTCGACGGCGGCGGGTGGGAGATCGAGGACCAAGCCGGCACTACCCGGCCCTTCGATCTGCTGGTCGTCGGCAACGGGCACCACTGGGACCCGCGGCTACCCGAATTCCCCGGCACCTTCACCGGCGAAACCATCCATTCCCACCACTACATCGACCCCCAGACGCCGCTGGCGTTGACCGGCAAGCGCATCCTGGTCGTCGGCATCGGTAACAGCGCCGCCGACATCACCGTCGAACTGTCCTCCAAGGCGCTGCAGAACCGGGTCACCCTATCCACCCGGTCCAGCGCCTGGATCGTGCCGAAATACCTCGCCGGCCGCCCCGGCGACATGTTCTGGCGCACCACGCCGTATCTGCCGTTGTCCTGGCAGCGCAAGGCGCTGCAACTGGCCGCGCCGCTGCTCGGCATCGACCCGACCCTGTACGGGTTGCCGCCCGCCAACCACAAGCTGTTCGAAGCGCATCCCACCCAGTCGGTGGAGTTGCCGCTGCGGCTCGGCTCCGGGGACGTGATCCCCAAACCCAACGTCGCCCGGTTCGACGGTGCCACCGTGCACTTCGACGACGGCAGCCACGACGACTTCGACGTGATCGTCTACGCCACCGGCTACAACATCACCTTCCCGTTCTTCGACCCGGACTTCATCAGCGTCCCGGACAACCACATTCGGCTCTACAAGCGGATGTTCAAACCCGGCATCGACGATTTGGTCTTCATCGGGTTCGCGCAGTCGGTGCCGACCCTGTTCCCGTTCGTGGAGTGTCAGTCCCGGCTGCTGGCCGCCTACGCCGTGGGACGCTACGCGCTGCCCACCGTCGCGCAGATGGAGCGCGTCATCGACGCCGACCAACAGCTGCACGCCGGGCACTGCACCGATCGGCCCCGGCACACCCAGCAGGTGGACTACTTCTACTACGAACACGACATTCGGGCCCGCGAGTTGCCGGCCGGAATCCGGCGCGCCGCAGCACGATCCCGGCTGGTGGAGGTGACCCCGGCATGAGATCGGTCACCGACCGCCGGCCGCCGCAACCCGGCGACGCGCGCCGCGACGCGATCCTGGACGCGCTGGACCGCTGCCTGCAGGAGACGAGTTTCGACGCGGTCAGCCTCGCCGCGGTGGCCCGCCAGGCCGGGGTGTCCCGGTCGGCGTTCTACTTCTACTTCGAAAACAAGGCGGCCGCCGTCGCCGCCCTGATGGAGCGGATGTACGACGACACCTTCTTCGTCAACGACGTCTTCACCCTGGGCGCCGACTCCCCGCGGGCCCGCGTCCGCACCATGCTCGACGGGCTGTTCGACACCTGGGAGCGGCACCAGCACCTGTTCGCCGCGATGCTGGCGGCCCGCGGCCACAGCCCCGCGGTGCGGCAGCTGTGGGATAACGCCCGCGAGTCCTTCGTCGACTCGGTGGCCGGCATGATCCGCGCCGAACGGGCCGCCGGAGCCGCGCCCGACGGGCTGGACGCCACCGTGCTGGCCTCGGTGTTGTTGGAGTTCAACGACCGAATGTTGGAGCGGCTCACCACCGGTGGAGCGCTGACCCGTCAGCAGCTGATGGACGGGGCGGCCGCGATCTGGTTGAGCTCGGTGTACGGGCTGACGTCATGAGCCGCGCCGACGACGATGCAGCGCGCAGCGATGAGGAGGAGTGGCGCTGATGAGCCCGGCCGAGGTGATGTTCGACAGCGCCGGGGTGGCGTGCAGCGGCTGGCATTTCCCCGCCGCCGGGGATCGGCTGGCCGGCCCCGCCGGTAGGCCGGCGGTGGTGATGGCGCACGGCTTTGGCGGCACCAAGGATTCGGGGTTGGCGCCGTTCGCCGAGCGGTTCGCCGCGGCCGGGGCCGACGTGCTGGCGTTCGACTTCCGCGGTTTCGGCGCCTCGCATGGGCAGCCGCGGCAAAGCATTTCGATCAAACGCCAGATCCAGGACTATCACGCGGCGGTGGCCGCGGCGCAACGCCTGGCCGGGGTGGACCCGGACCGTGTCGTGCTGTGGGGGCCGTCCCTGTCCGGCGGTCACGTGCTGCGCGTGGCCGCCGACCGCGACGACGTCGCGGCGGTGATCGCGATGACCCCGCTGACCAACGGCCTGGCGGTCGGGCGTGCCGCGGTGGTGCAAAGCGACCTGCCCGCCGCGCTGCGCTGGACGCTGACCGGGGTGAAAAGCCGTGTGGCGGTGGCCGCGGGCCGGGATGCGACGCTGATGCCACTGGTGGGCCGCCCCGGTGCACCGGGCGCGCTGGCCCTCGACGGCGCGTACGAGAGCTACCTGGCGATCGCCGGGCCGACCTGGCGCAACGAGGTCGACTGCGCGGTGGGCCTCGAAGTCGGCCTGATCCGGGCGAATCCGTCCGCCAAGCGGCTGCGCTGCCCGCTGCTGGTGCAGGTCGCCGACTTCGACCGGTACGTTCCGGCGAGTTCGGTGATCAAAACCGCGGTGCATGGCCGCGCGCAGGTGCGCCACTACCCGTGCGACCACTTCGATGTCTGGCCCGGCCATCCGTGGTTTGAGCGGGTCGCCGAACATCAGGTGGCCTTCCTGGCCCGGTTGTTCGAGCAGTCCTGACTGTGCGGTTTCATCCGCTCCGTCGCTGAAAAGCGGATGAAACGGCACAGTCGGCGCAATGCCCAGGGCGAAGCCCCCGGTTAGTACTGGGTGGAGCCGAGATCGACCGCGATCCGCGCCGCGGTGACCAGTCGCGACTCGCCACTGGCCAGCCAGCAGACCGCGTCGGCGATGTCTTCCGGCTCGGCCACCCAATCGGGAAGAAACGGCGTGACCATGTGGGTCAGCTGCGGATTGGTCTCGTTGGCTTTGTGCAACGCCGCCAACATGTCACCGGTCCCCATCGGGGTGTTGACCGCCCCGGGGTGCAGGCTGTTGACCCGAATCGAATGCTTGCCCAGCTCGGCGGCGAACGCGCGCGCCATCCCGGTCACCGCATGTTTGCTGGCCGTGTAGTGCACCATGAACGGCTGCAGCTTGAGCCCGGCGGCCGAGCTGATCAGGATGATCGAGCCGCCGCGGCCGCCGTCGATAATGTGCTGCGCACCGGCCATCACCGTGTTCCAGGTGCCGGTCACGTTGACATCCATGACATCGCGGAACGACTCCGGGGTAATGGCGTCCCAGACCTGCGGCGCGGTGATGCCGGCGTTGGCGACGATGATGTCCAGCCGCCCCAGGGCGGCCACCCCGGCGTCGACGGCTTCGCGCAGCCCGTCGTAGTCACGGGTGTCGACGATGCTGGACCGGATGCGACGGCCGGTGGCTTCGACCAGACGCACGGTTTCAGCGAGATCCTCCGGCGTCGCCGGCTGATAGGGCACGCAGTCGGGCAGCTTGCCGGCCACGTCGACCGCGATGATGTCGGCGCCCTCGGTGGCCATCTTCACCGCGTGCGCGCGGCCCTGCCCGCGCGCCGCACCGGTAATGAAGGCCACCTTGTCCGTGAGTCGACCGCTCATATGCTCTCCTTGATTTGCCGTTGCGCCGATTTGACCAAACCGCCGCCGATGATCAGGCGCTGAATTTCGCTGGTGCCCTCATACAAGCGCAGCAGCCGGACGTCGCGGTAGATGCGTTCGACCGGGACCCCGCGCATGTAGCCGCTGCCGCCGTGGATCTGGACCGCGAGATCGGCGACCTTGCCGGCCATCTCGGTGCAGAACAGTTTCGCCGCCGAGGGTGCGATCCGGCGGTCCTCGTCGGCGACCCAGGCGCGGGCGGCGTCGCGCACCATCGCCCGGCCGGCCAGCACCCCGGTCTGCTGGTCGGCGAGCATCGCCTGCACCAGCTGAAAGTTGCCGATCGGGGTGCCGCCCTGGGTGGCGGTGGCGGCGTAGGCCACCGACTCGTCCAGCGCGCGCTGGGCGGCGCCGACCGCCAACGCGGCGATGTGCACCCGGCCGCGGGCCAACGAGGTCAGCGCGGCCCGGTAGCCGAGATCCTCGCTGCCGCCGACCAGTGCGGTCGCGGGAACTCGCACGTCGGTGAAGCTGACGTCGGCGGTCCAGGCCCCCTCCTGACCCATCTTGGCGTCCTTGACCCCGACCTGCACCCCGCCGGCGTCCGCGGGCACCAGGAACACCGCGATGCCCGCGCCCTGGTCGTCGGCGGGCCGGGTGCGGGCGAACACGATGAACAGGTCGGCGACCGGCGCGTTGGTGATGAATCGCTTGTGCCCGGAGATCAGCCAATCCGTGTCGTCGCGAACGGCTTTGGTGTGCAGCCCGGCCGGATTGGAGCCCGCGCCGGGCTCGGTCAGCGCGAACGAGGCGACAACATCGCCGGCCGCGATCGGGCCCAGCCAGCGCGACTTTTGCTCCTCGGTGCCGAACCCGACCAACACCTGGCCGGCAATCCCGTTGTTGGTGCCGAACATCGACCGCACCGCCAGCGACGTGTAGCCCAACTCCATGGCCAGTTCCACGTCCTGGGCGAGGTCGAGGCCCAGCCCGCCCCACTGCTGCGGTATCGCGTAGCCGAACAGGCCCATCTTTTTGGCCTGGTCGCGCAGGTCGTCGGGCACCCGGTCCTCGGCCAGGATCTGCGACTCCCGCGGCACCACCGCGGTACGGACGAACTGGCGAGTCTGGGCCAGGATCTCGGCGAAATCGTCGTCGCTGACTTCACTCATCGGCACCACACCTCCTCATCGCAGCCGGGACGACCGGTTGGCCGCCGCGATCATATATGAAATAGGATGACCGCAGGAACGCGGAGAAGGACGGGTGATCACATGACGTTGCTGACCGGTCAGACGGCGGTCATCACCGGTGGTGCGCAGGGTTTGGGGTTCGCCATCGCGGAACGATTCGTCGCCGAGGGCGCCCGGGTGGTGCTCGGCGATGTGAACCTGGCGGCCACCGAATCCGCCGCCGAGCGGCTCGGCGGTGCCGACGTGGCGGTGGCGGTGCGGTGCGACGTCACCGCGGCCGCCGACGTCGACGCGCTCGTCGGCGCGGCGGTGGAGAAGTTCGGCGACCTGGACATCATGGTGAACAACGCCGGCATCACCCGCGACGCCACCATGCGCAAGATGACCGAGGAACAGTTCGACCAGGTCATCGCCGTGCATTTGAAGGGCACCTGGAACGGGCTGCGGGCGGCCGCGGCGATCATGCGGGAGAACAAGCGCGGCGCCATCGTCAACATGTCCTCGATCTCCGGCAAGGTCGGCATGGTCGGGCAGACGAACTATTCGGCGGCCAAGGCCGGCATCGTCGGGATGACCAAGGCCGCCAGCAAGGAGTTGGCGTATCTGGGTGTGCGAGTCAATGCCATCCAGCCGGGGTTGATCCGCTCGGCGATGACCGAGGCGATGCCGCAACGCATCTGGGATTCGAAAGTCGCCGAGGTGCCGATGGGGCGGGCCGGCGAGCCCGAGGAGGTGGCCAAGGTCGCGCTGTTCTTGGCGTCGGACCTGTCGTCGTACATGACCGGCACCGTGCTCGAGGTGACCGGCGGGAGGCACCTATGAGCATCCGCGAGGCGGTGATCTGCGAGCCGGTGCGCACCCCGATCGGCCGCTACGGCGGGATGCTCAAGTCGCTGACCGCCGTCGACCTCGGTGTCGCCGCACTCAAGGGCCTACTCGAGCGCACCGGCATCCCGGTCGACGCCGTCAACGACGTCATCGTCGGGCACTGCTATCCCAGCAGTGAGGCGCCCGCGATCGGGCGGGTGGTGGCCTTGGATTCCGGTCTGCCGGTGACGGTTCCGGGGATGCAGGTCGACCGCCGGTGCGGGTCGGGTCTGCAGGCGGTGATTCAGGCCTGTCTGCAGGTCGGCAGCGGCGACCACGAGGTGGTGATCGCCGGTGGCGCGG
The DNA here is from genome assembly GCF_001854525.1 of Mycobacterium talmoniae. Lineage (NCBI taxonomy): Bacteria > Bacillati > Actinomycetota > Actinomycetes > Mycobacteriales > Mycobacteriaceae > Mycobacterium > Mycobacterium talmoniae. The sequence continues at coordinate 46 of NZ_MLQM01000178.1, read as the reverse complement.
AAAGCATGAGCAACGTGGTGTTCTATTCCACCGATATGCGCTGGGG
>NZ_MLQM01000177.1:2710-11412 GCF_001854525.1 Mycobacterium talmoniae | reverse complement strand
GTGTTGGTGGGGGTGGTCGGTGCCTCGGTGTGGCTGGAGTTGGCCAGGGTGTAGGCCACCCCGCCGATCGCGGCCGCGGCCAGCAGCGCGCCCACCGCGAAGACCAGCCGGGGCAGGCCGGAGCCGCGCCGCACTTCCGGCAGCCGCGACGGCACCTCGTAGGGCGCCACCGGCCTGTCGACGTCGACGGTGTAGGGGTCACCGACATACGGCACCGGTTCGTCGGCGTCGTCCTCCTGCGACCAGGCCAACTCCACCTTGCGCGGCGCCGTCTCGGCGAACTCGTCGAGACCGCCGACCGGTGGCAGGCCCCCCATGCCGGTGCTGGTCCCCGGCGAGGCAGCGAGCGCGGTCTGCGTCTGGGTATCCGCGGCCGCCATCACGACCCGCGTCGTCCCCTCCTCGTCGGCCCCGCGCGCGGCCATCACCGCGGCACCGACCGCGATGTCGAGTGCCGGGTGCTGGGAGGTCACCACCGGCATCCGACGCCGCGACGACAGCCGCTGGGCGATCACCGGAATGCTGGCGCCGCCGCCGACGGTGGCGACCGCCGCGAGCTTGCTCCAGCGAATGGTGTTGCGTTCCAGCATGTCTTCCAGGGCGCAGATCAGGCCGCTGAGCGGATCCTCGATCAGTTTCTGCAGTTCGTCGCGGGTCACCCGAACACTGAGCTGGGCGCCGGGCAGGTCGGCGACCAGGTCGGTGGCCTGCTGCGCCGACAGCCGTTCCTTGGCCTGGGTGCACTCCTCGCGGAGTTCGGCGAGTTGCCCGACGGCCGCGGTGGCACTCGGGTCGACCCCGCCGGCGTCACCGATGCTGCCCATCACGTGGGCCAGCAGTGCGTCGTCGATGCGGTCGCCGGAAAACTCGGCGTAGCGGCGTGTTTCGTCGATCGGCTGGAATCCGGCGCCGGCGTCGGCCAGCGTGATGCTGGTGCCGCTGCCCCCGAAGTCCAGCAGCGCGATCACCCCGCGGTTCGGGAGGCCGCAGTCGGCGCGCAACGCGGTCAGCGCCGCGGTGGCGTCCGACACCAGCTGCGCGGGACCCCCCAGCGTCGACAGGCCGGCGTGGGTGGCCAACGCGTCCTGCAGCCTGGCCCGGGCCGCCGGCCCCCAATGCGCGGGCACGGCGAGGGCCAGTTGCGCGGTGGTGGCGTCGGCGCCGGTGGCGTTGACCATCGCGTCGATGGCCTCCACCAACAGCAGGCTGGGATCGTGCACGGATCCGTCGGAGGCGGCCAACGGAACTGGGTCGCCGACCCGTTGGACGAAACCAGTGACCACCGGGCCTGATTCGGTCAGGGCCGGATTCTGTTCGGGTGCACCGATTTCGGGGTCGCGATGGGGAAACAGGGTCAACATCGAGCGGCGCGTGACCGGTGACTCTCCGACGCGCACCGCGACGAGGTTGGTGTTCCCAATCGACAACCCCAACGGGTCATACATATATCGCAACCTTGGGTCGACAATGGCTGGGGCGCGGTCAACGATAGCGGGAATGGCGGTGCGCCAACATTGGCCGTGCCATGTTGAAACCGGGTCGTTATCGTTTGGACGCAAAGCGGGCGCACAGGTATTTGCGGGACAGGCGATTTGGCTCAGTGAGCTGCGCCGACGCGCCGCGGAGCATCCGCTGCGACCGTGACCGTCGCGATCACCGGTCGGTGCGGATGCACCGTCACATCGGCGCGGGCGCGCACCGGTGCCGCCGGCAGCAGGTCCACCCGCGCCGACTGGGTCATGGTCGCCAGGGCTAGGGTCGCCTCGAGTTGGGCCAGTCCGGCGCCCACACAGATCCGCCGACCACCACCGAACGGCAGGAAGGCGTAGCGCGGCCGGTTGTCCGCGTTCTCGGGCAGGAACCGGCGCGGGTCGAATCCCTCTGGGTTGGGCCAGAATTCGCTGTTACGGTGCAACAGGTAGGGCGAAATGACCACTGTGTCACCGGCGGCGACGCGTACGCCCGCGATGGTGTCGGCGACGACGGCATCGCGTTCGATGGTCCACGCCGGTGGGTAAAGCCGCATCGTTTCCGAGACCACCGCCTGCGTCCACGGCAACCCCTCCAGGTCGGCGGCCGTGGCGTCGCGCTCCCCCAGCACGTCGGCGACCTCGGCGGCCAACCGATCCCACGCCGCCGGGTACCGCGACAGCAGGGTCACCGCCCAGGTCAATGTGTTGGCGGTGGTCTCGTGGCCGGCCAGCACCAGGGTCATCACCTCGTCGTGAACCTCGTCGCGACTTAGCGGTTGCTCCCCCGCGCCGGCGGCCAGCAGCAGATCCAGCAGGTCGTTGGGCTCGCGGTGTGGCGCCGCGATTCGGGCATCGATAATCCTGGCGACCAGGGTCTCCAGTGTCGTTGCGGCCCGGCCCAACCCGGGGACGAGGTGGGTGACCACCGCCCGGGTGCGCTGCACCGAACCGAGATTCGGCAGCAGTGAGGCGGCGATCGCCGCACGTTGCAGTCGGGTGACCGCGCGGCCGACCGATTCGGCGTCGGCAGCAAGGTCGGCGCCGAACAGCACCCGGCCGATGACGTCCATCGTGAGCGTCCGCATCTCGGCGCCGACATCGATGCTGCACCCCGGCGTCCAGCGGCCGATGCGTCTGCGCGCCGCCGCGACGATGGCCGGCGCGAAGGACTGCACGTGGCGATGGTTGAACACCGGCTGAATCAGCCGGCGGTGGCGCTGCCAGGTGGCGCCCTCGCTGGTCAGCAGGCCGTCACCGAGGAAAGCCTTGAGCGGTCGGTAGGTAAACGCCTTGACGTAACGGTCCTGGTGCGCGACCAGCACATGCTCGGCGTGTTCGGGCCGGCTGAGCAGGAAGAACGTGTGTTTAGGGGTGAGCGGGATGCGCACCGCGTCACCGTAGTCGCGGTGCACCGCCGCATACCCGGCCAACGGGTCGCGCAGCATCTGCCCCCAGTACCGCAGTGACCGAGGGCCGGAGGGTCCAGGCGCGCCTGATCCGCCACCCATTCCGCCATGCTACGCGCGGGGGCCGCCCGGCCAGGCGCTCTCGCCGAGTGTGCACTGACAGCGGAGTTTTCGGTGATTTTCCGCCGTGGCCGCACGCTCGGCGCATCGTCACTGCCGGGCACGCAAGATTAGCCGGTACACGATGAAGCTCGGCGTGCCCACTACCGCCGTCAACTCGGGGAACCGCTCGACCGCTGCCGGGGTGGGTTGCGGTTCGGCGACGCGCTCCACGACAAACCCGGCGTCGGCGAAGGCGTCGACGACGGCCGCGAGTGGCCGCCGCCAGAAATGCTGGGTGACTTCGACACCGGCTTTGCACCAGGTGTCGCTGGCCAGTTCGGTATCGAAGTACCCGCCGTGCTGGCTCGGTAGCGGCGGGGCGAACGGGTGGTCGACGGACAGCACCACCCAGCTGTGGGGCCGCAGCAGCGCGGCGAAGGACCGCAGCGGCACATCCCAGTCGCGCAGGTAGTGCAGGGCCAGCGAACAGGTGATGCCGTCGAAGGTGCCCGCGGGCAGCGGCAGCGGCTGCGAGAAGTCCGCCACCGCGAACGTGGCCCGCCCGCTGCACCGCTGGGCGGCCTGCTCCACCATCGCGGGGCTCAGGTCGATCCCGGTCACCTGGGCGCCCTCGTCGAGCAGCCACTCGCATTGGGCACCGGATCCGCAGCCGGCGTCCAGAATGTTCTTCCCGGCCAGCGGGCGCGGAATGAGCGCCCGTAACGCCGGCCGCTCCAACAGCCCGTTGAACGGACCGGTGTCGGTGGTCGCGCTCCACACCGGGGCGAGCCGGTCGTAGGCGTCCCGGGTGAGCCGCCGATGCTCGGCGGGGTCGGTCGGTTTCCGGTTAGCGGCCATTGCCCGAGCGTGCCACGAGCGCTCTGGGATCCGCGAACTCACACCACGGTGAGCGGCAGCGACTTGCGTGGCTGGAAGACGAACGTCGACCCGGCGCTGACCTTGGCCACCGACACTTCGGGCAATTCTTTTGCGGCGGTGTCGGATTCGACCAGCTCGACGGTCCAGTCGGTGTCGGTGCCGGCGACCTGGACCTGCAGGTACGGGTCCACGGCGGCGGCGATCGCCTGCAGCGGCGCGACGGAGTCCGGTGTGCACAGCGCCAGCCAGGCGCCGTCGTCGTGCGCCGGGGACCGGTGCACCTGCACCCGGTTGCCGTCGATGTCGGCCCGCACATAACCGGCGGGGTTAAGCAGCGGGTGCAGCTCGAAGGTGCGCAGCGCCCCCGCGGCACCCGCGGGCAGCTTGAGCGCACGGTGGATGCGTTCGGCGCCCAGCCCGGCCAGGCCGGTCAGCTGGCGGGTGCCGACGTCGCGGGCCAGCGCGGCGTCGGCGCCGGCGCGGGCCCGCACCGCGATCGCAAACGACAGGTACAGCAGGTGCATCTGCAGGCAGACCTCGTCGGCCATCCGCACCAGCGCCGAATGCGAGTACGCGGCGAAGTCGAAGTCCGACAGCAGCGGGCCCGAATAGTCGGCCAATCCCTCGTCGGTGCGGTCGATGGCGGCGAGTTCCCAGCCAGCGGCGCGGGTTTGGCGCACCTGATCCAGCGCCGGGATGCCCTGGGCCGGCGGGTAGGACTCGTCGATGATCACGGTCCAGGCGCAGTGCGGCTGCCGGTCGGCGGGTTGGCGCGGCGGCCGGTGGATGGGCCGCATCTGGGCGCGCGGATTGGTGGCCACCGCGGTGGCGTCGAAGGTGGGGTCCTCGATGGTGTGGCACATGCCGAAGACGTAGTCGTCGCCCATCGGCTCCACGTCGAGCAGCGCGCCGCAGTGGTCGAGCTGGAACTCGCCGTGCCAGCGGTCGTGGATGGTGTAGCGGAAGTCCATGAACTGCGGCGGGGCGCCGATGTCGAGCTGCAGCCCCTTGAAGATGGTGGGCACGTCGTCGCCCTCGAAGTTCAGCGCCCGCTGCATCCGCTTGGTGTAGATCGGGCTGGCGCCGGCCCACTCCTCGATGGCGATCTGCAGCATCTCTTCGCGACCGAAGGACTGGATGCACCAGGCCATGCCGGAGCGGTCGATCATGTGCCCGATCAGCAGCAGCTCGGGCACCAACACCGACAGCTCGTCGCGCGATAGCGACGCATACCTGGATTCGCTCACCCGCCAAAAATAGAGCTGACTATGTTATAAAGTCAACAATGTCTATTAGCGCAGGCCAGACGCCTAGCCGGGCGGCGATTCCCACCCGGCAGACCAGCGCGCCGCGCAAGCGCGGGGACGATACCCGCGCCAAGATCATCGACGAGACGGTCCGCTGCGTGGTCGAGGAAGGCTTCGCGGCGGCGACCGCCAAGCACGTCGCCGAACGGGCCGGGGTGACCTGGGGCGTCATTCAGTACCACTTCGGGGACCGCAACGGCCTGCTGATGGCCGTCGTCGACGATGGGGTGGCCAAGCTGCTGTCCAGCCTGTCCGCCATCGAGGTGGGTGAGGTGGCGCTGCCGCAGCGCATCGAGGCCGTCGTCGACACCGCCTGGTCCTGCTATTCCAGCCCGACGTCGCTGGCGGCGTTCGAGATCCTGCGGGCCACCCGCGGCAGTCTGGGTGAGCGCTCGCATCGGCACCTGCTGGAGATGAACGACGCCATCGGTCAGCTGGGTCGGCTGATCTCCGACGATCCCGCGGATGCCGGTGTGGCCGAGGTGATTTGGGCGGCGCTGCGCGGTGTGGTGTTGGCCCAGATGATCATGGGCACCCCGATCGATTGGGCCCTGGAGCGGCGCGCGCTGATCGCGATGGTCAGCCACTACCTGCAGCGGTGAGCCGGTCGGCCACCATGACCACGCGTCGGGCCAAGTGATCCAGCGCCGCCAGGGTGTCCTCGGTGGGTGCGGTTTTGTTGTCCGGTCCGGTGATGTGGCTGACGCCGTACGGGTTGCCGTCGTCGAACTTGATCGGATCGGTGTAGCCGGGCGGCACCAAGATCCCACCGAAGTGCATCAGCGTGATGTAGAGGCTGAGCAGCGTGCTCTCCTGGCCGCCGTGCGCGGTCTGCGACGAGGTGAACCCGGCGTACACCTTGTCGGCGAGTTTGCCCTGGGCCCACAAGCCGCCGAGGGAGTCGATGAAGGTGCGCAACTGCGACGACGGGGAGCCGAACCGGGTCGGCGAGCCGAAGATCACCGCATCGGCCCAGACGATGTCGTCGCCGGTGGCGGCCGGAAGATCCTTGGTGGCTTCGTAATTGGCCGTCCAGGCCGGGTTCTTGGCGAACGAGGCCGGGTCTCGCGTTTCGGCGACGTGCCGCAACCGCACGTCGGCGCCGGCGGCTTCGGCGGCCGCCGCCACCCGTTGCGCCATCGCGGTGTTGTGCCCGGTCGCCGAGTAGTAGATCACCGACAGCTTGGCCATGCTGGTCCCCAATCGATCGATGGAACGCGTGCCATTCCGGGTCTACACGACGTGCCGCGGCTGCGCGGCCGAATCGGCCGCCCGTCGCGCGGCGGTGCCGGTGTGCTGCAATGGCGAGATGAGTCCTCAGCCGGCCGACATCACCGCCGATCTCGACGCGATCAAACAGGTCAAGTACCGCTACCTGCGGGCCCTGGACACCAAGCACTGGGACGACTTCGCCGACACCCTCACCGAGGACATCCTCGGCGACTACGGGTCGTCGCTGGGTGAGGAGTTGCATTTCACCAACCGCGCCGACCTGGTGGAGTACATGCGGTCGTCACTGGGGCCCGGCATTATCACCGAGCATCGGGTGACCCACCCGGAGATCAGCGTGACAGGGGATGAGGCGTCGGCCACCTGGTATCTGCAGGATCGCGTCATCGTCGCCGAGATGAACTTCATGCTGATCGGCGCGGCGTTCTACCGGGATCGCTACCGGCGCACCGCCGACGGCTGGAAGATCAGCGCCACCGGCTACGACCGCACCTACGAGGCGACGATGTCGTTGGCGGGCCTGGACTTCAAGCTGACACCGGGCCGCGCCCTGGCCTGATCGCCTTCGATAGGGCCTGCGCCGAGCTTAGGATCTGAGCCTGACCAGCCCGGGAGGCGATCGACGATGAAGCAATTTTTGCTCGCGGCCGCGTGGTTGACCACCGGGGCAATCGTCGGCATCTGCCTCTACCTGTGGTTACCCGCGGCACTGGCGGAACTCGGCGCGGACGCGTACAGCACGATGGCCCGTGCTCCGCTGCGGGTACTCGGAGTCTGGATCGCGCTAGCCGCGCTATCCGGCTTGGTTGCGCGCAAGGCCCGTACGTCACGGAAGTTGAGCCTGCTGTTTTTCATGACCGGACTGGCGATGTATCCGGTGCTGCTCGCCTTTGACGCGGCTTGCCGCGTCCAGTCCTGCTAAGCCCGCTGCTTACTGCGCGATTGCGATCAGCGCACCCGGCTTCAACCACTGGATGATCTTGACCAAGGTGGCATCGTCGATGGCCACGCAGCCCGCGGTCGGTCCGCCGTCGGTGGTGTGGAAGAAGAACGCCGCACCGTCGCCCGGCGTCCGGTTAGGGTTCACGCCCATCACCACCGCGTGCTTGTACTGCGGGATATCCAGGTTCTCACTGGCGGAGGTGTCGAACGGGCACTGCGCCTTCTGGCAGACCTGCATGGTGTTAAACGTCGGGCTGTGGTCGTCTCCGCTCCACCAGTGGTTGGGCCCGACCTGCACGTACTTCAGTCCACCGCCGGGGTTGGGTGCGGTGCCGAACGCGAACGGCAACGTGAAGACGCCCATCGGGGTGGCCGGATATTCGCTTTTGGCTTTTTGCGTCATCCCCGCCGACCCGACATGGGTGGGAATGCCGGCAGCGACCGCTTGCCAGCCCGCCGCATTGCGCTGGTAGACATCCATCTTCGCGTCCGAACCACCCACGCCGACAACCGAAACCACCTGGCTGGCACTGCCGACCGAGCTCGCGAACCAGGGGTTGACGACGGCCGCGCTGCGCGGTGCGAGCTCCAGCGTCACACCGGCAGCACACACCGCTGCGCATAGCAAAGCCAGCAGACGGCGCACCGTTTCATGATCAAGGCGCTGCGACCTGAGGGTCAAGTAAAGGTTTAGCCACGGTTCGGTCACGCGGCCGTTCATCGCCGATTGCCGTTCGTTGAGATTGCGGCCAGGGCTGCGCCCAGCGAAATCGCGACCCTCACTGCAATCTCAATGCGGCGCCGGTCTGCCCGACGGCATTACCCGTCGCCGGTGCGTTCCAGTTCGCTCACGGGCACCACCTTCTTGAGGAAACCCCGCAGCGAGAGGAACTCGTCGAGGTGATCGCGGTGGTCATCGCACGCGAGCCAGACCTTGCGTCGTTCGGGGGTGTGGATCTTGGGGTTGTTCCACAGCAGGCCCCACGTCGCTGGCGCGCGACAGCCTTTGCTTGAGCAGATGAACTCCCCGACGGGATCGGGCGTCGCGGATAGGTCGGCCATTGTGGGTCGAGTCTACGCGGCGAGCCGTCGATGATCCGGGCTACCAACGCGCCACCAGCACAACAGGATCAGCGGCCACTGGCGTCACAAGAACGCGTTGGATATCGCATCGAGCAGCACGCGGCAGCGGGCAAAGCTGAATACCGAAATTTGGGATCAGCGATACCATCGACGAATGCCGGATACGCCCCCTTCGGGGCTTCCGCCAGCAAGGCCGCCAGGACCGCCGCCCGCGGCGGGCTCGACCGGGCTCCCGCCCGCCCCGAGCCCGCTGGGACCACCAATGCCGCCAACCTCAGCCC
>NZ_MLQM01000177.1:0-2700 GCF_001854525.1 Mycobacterium talmoniae | reverse complement strand
CACAAAACAGACAAAACCACAACGCAACCACACCCCCAAAACAACGAAACCCCCCCCCCCAAGGCCACCCGCCACAGCCCCGACAGAGCCCGCGCCCCGGAGGAGGACGGCCGGGCCCCACCCCCACCCCGGGCCCGCGGGGACCACGAGTGCCAACAGCCCCAGCCCCGCCGATGGCTGCACCGCGACCGTCACGGGTCGCCACCTTTACTGCGCTGGCGTCTCTCGTGGTCGCGCTGGTCGCGGTCGGTGTCGCTATCGCGGCGTGGCTTCGGCCGGTTCCGGAGAGCAGTCCCCCGCCGCCGCCGTCCGAGCCGACATATAGCGATCAGCAGATCGCTAAGGCCAAAGCGAACGTGTGCGAGGCGTACAACACGGTGAGTCACGCGGTATTGGTAAACACCCACCGGCCCAACCCAGTACCGGGAGATGACGTTGGCGCACTCGCAGCGGCTGCAAATGGACGCTTGGCACTTTATGCCGGGGGCGACTATCTCTTAGACCGCTTAGCAGCAAATCCCGCGGCCCCCGGCGGTCTAGTGAAAGCAATCCGATCGCTCGCCAACCAGTCGAAGGAAATTGGAATTGCCTTTCTCGCGGACGAGCCAGATTCGGTACAAGAACCGCTTCGGCGTGCCTTGGATGCAGACGTGGCAACCATTGACGGGCTCTGCCAATGACTGGATCGTCGTCTAAAGATTGGACGGAACTTCTTGTAGGTCATGTGCTTCCGGCCGAATCGAACCTGGAGATAGTCGATAGTGCATCGACTCACTTCGGGAACATCGCAACGGGATTCCGTCATTATGAGGATCAGATGCACCGGACGTGGTCTGGGACGCTGACGGACCAAGAAGGGCGTACCGCCGACGCAGGCCGTGACGCGTTCCAGGCAGGCGAGCGGCTTTCCCGTGAGACCGCCGAGAAGTACGAGACCATACGGCGCTCCAACAAATCTGCCCATGACTCAGCAAGTGAGCTGCGCTCGGCTCTGCTGACCATCGCCGAGAACGGCAACTCCAGGATCGAGGAGATCCAACAGTCCAAAGACTCGCTTCCTATCAAAGTCGGCAAGATCACTGAGGTGGTGGCGGACTGTCAGACGCAAGCCAACGCCAAAGCTGCGGCGTGTGCGGGGAATATGCTTACCGACATTCAGCACGTCCTGGATAAGCACGGCATCCAGGTCTCTGCCCAACAGTTCGCCAGCGATAATGGCTTTGACACCACCCGCATGTTCAGATCTCCGAACACAGCGAAGATTCGCCAGCAAGTTGAGACAACGCTGAATGCGTTCGGCCCGCCTGAAGGCACTCAAGCACTGGGCAATCCCATTCCACCTCCCGACGCGCCAGCTCCGTCGGCCGGGAATCCGAGATCAACGTTCGTAGGTGACACCCCCGACCTGACGACGTCCGTCGGCGCAGCTGCCGCACAGCCCCAAGACGCGCCCACCTACGCAGGGCAGGCGCCGAAACTACCGCCAACGGGGACGTCCTCCGCCACGCCAACCTACGTTGGACAAGCGCCAGCTTTATCACCATCTAGCGGCTCCGCACCCGCCCCTACGGGCTCGCCAACACCGGCACCCCCCAACGCTGGTCCGGCGCCTGTGTCGGCGCCCGGTATACCGGCTCCATCCGCACCACCCGTGTCCTCGGCCAGTCTTCCAACCGCTGGCCTGCCATCACCCACCGCCGCACCCGCCCCGCCGCCGACGAATCTGATGCAGACCTTCGGCCAGGGGTTGCAGGCGGGCACGCCGATCGGGGCTAGCGCGCTGGCGTCGGCGGGCCCGGCGGCGCCACCGCTATCCGATCCGCCCGCCGCACCGACACCGCATGTGGCGCAAACGTTCCCGTCGAGTGGCCACGCCCCGGTATTCGAGGTGCCGGCGCAGCCACCGGCCGCCGCAGTATCGCCGCCCGGCTACGTCCCGCCCGCGGATGCCGGCCCCGCCTACCTGGCCGGCCCGGCCACCGCCGCGTCGCCCCCGATCACCGGCGCGGCGGCACCCGTGGGTCCGCTCCCGTCCTACGGCGCCGACATCCGGCCCGCCGCGCCGGCCGCCCCGGCGGCGCCCACCGCACCGGCCAGCCTTCCCCCGGCGGCGCCGTCGTCGGCTCCGGCCAACCCGAGCGGCGGCGTCGGCCAACCCGCGGTGGTGCGCCAATCCGCCGGCATCGCTACGCCACCGCCGACACCGGCCGTCGTCTCCGAACAGGCCGTCGGCGTGACCGCCGGCGGCGCGATAGCGGGAGCCACCTCGGCAGACGCCACCGCCCGCACCCGGCTGCAGAATCTGGTCGACACCGTCGCCCGCCAAGAACCCCGGCTCAACTGGGCCGCCGGCGAGCGGCCCGACCACAGCACCGTGCTGGTCACCGACCTGGTCTGCGGCTGGATCCCACCGCATGTCGACATCCCGGTCGGCGTGCGACTGCTCGAACCGGCGCGACGTCGCGGCGACGTCGAGGCGCTGCTCGGGGAGGTCACCGTCACCGCCAGCTACACCCCCGGCCAGCACCTACCGCAGGCCGAGGACGGCGACCCGGTGCCGACCCCGCCTCGGGCCCGCCACGGGCGCGTCGTCGCCGAACTCGGCTGGGGACTCGGGCCGGGCCCCGCACGGGGGGGGCGGGCGTGGCGGCGCGCGGGCGGCCCGCGCGGCGGCGGGGCGCGGGGGGGTGGGGGGGGGGG